>CAZOYV010000015.1:0-52395 GCA_964584075.1 uncultured Rickettsiales bacterium
GGACGTGGATATCGACCCCGGCAGTTGTGAGCGAATAACGCTCGAAACTCGGGGCGTTCTCGGGAATCCCTTGGGTTGTGAGCGAATATCGCTCACAACTGCCGGGGTTGATGCCGACGTCGGGAGTTGTGATCGTGCTACGCAGCCTAAATCGTGGAAGCCGGGCCGGGATCAAGTAGCGCGCCAATCCAGCCCAGTGGTTCCTCCTACAACCACCTCCTTCAAGAGCCCACCCCCTTCCGTCGCCCACCATCCACACGTCAGCCCAGGAGTGGTGGGTCAAGGCTGGTCGCGTAGCGCAGCGGAGCGGCCACGAGGAGGGCGAAGCCCGACGAGCTTGGCCTTGAGGCGCCACTCCTGGGCTGACACGCTCGAATAGCGACGGGCTCGTCTTGCCCCCCCCAACCCCGGGTTCGATTCCCACACGTCTCCGCCAATTGCCTCGAACGTTCAGCGCGCGAGCGATCGACTCAGACCTCCGCTTCCTGTTCTAAGCTTGCAGCCGGTGTCGACCATCGTGCCGTGCGCCGCTGGGAACACTTCCGGGACGCGGTGGTCAAAGGTACGGAAAGAGCCGGAGGAATGCGGGAGATGACAGGAAGGTTCTCCACCGTCGGGCTACTCGTTGCGTTGTTGGTGACAGGGTGTCGGGGCGTCGGCTCACCGGCCGCCGTCACGCCGCCCTCGAACGGACCCGGGCCTGCGGTCCCGGCGGCGGGGGCGGCACCGGCGCTCCCCGACGAGCTGACCGAGCTGCCCTGGGAGTGGTCCGGCGACGCGGAGCAGACGCGGTTCTACGAGGGGCCGGTGACGCTGTCGGGGCCCGACGGGGCCTCGTTCGTCTACACCCACACCGAGGACCCCGACCGCGACACGCTGCAGCGCCTCGGCCCGGGCGGCAAGGTGCTGTGGACGGCGCAGCTCGATCCCGAGTTCGTCGGCAACGTTGCGCTGCTGCTCATCAGCGACACGCTGTACGTCGCCCGCTACTGCACGATCTCGTCCGGGGCGCGGCTGCTCGCCTTCGGCGCCGACAACGGAAAGCAGCGCTGGTCGACGTGGCTGCAGGCGATGGGCCCGGTGGCCCACTCCGAGTACTTCAACGAGGTCCAGCTGCGCGAGCAGCACGGTCACGTGGTGGTCTACGGCAACGAGTCCCAGGGCCGCTACGTCGAGGTCGTCGACCCGGCCACGGGCAGGACGCTGTCCAACCGGCGGTTCCCCAACTGATCGGCCGCGTCCGACGGATCCCTCACTCCACCGGACCGGGGTAGGGACACTCCTCGCCGGCCGCGAGGCACAGCCCGCCCTTCATCTCCCCGGACGAGTCCCAGCAGCTGTGGCACTCCTCCTCGGCGGAGCAGCACTCCTCGCCCCAGGGATCGGCCGAGGTCCCGCAGGCGGTCTCGTCGGCGTCGCAGCAGATCGCCTCGCCGCTGCCGCCGGGGCAGGGGTCGGTGGCGGTGGGGGTGGTGGGGCAGCCCAGCGGAGCCGCCAGCGCGATCAGGACGAGAGCAGTGTGGGTTGGACGAGACATCGAGCACCCCCGGTTCGGACCCTGCCATCGTACACCCTCCCCGCACGGGCAGCGCGCGCCCGGCGGCCTGGCATGGTCCTTGATAGGTCGTCGCCCCGCGAGCGGAACGGGGAGATCCGCTGGCCGCGGGCGCTCCCCGGCGGGACGACCCACAACGTCGGGTAGCCGGTCACGCCCCACTCCTAAGCGATCGCGCGCTCGTCGTCCCCGTGCTCGGGGTTGATCCGCGCGCGGTTGATCCCCGCCAGCGCCCGTTCCACGTCCGCCTCGGCGAGCAGCTCGCCGTGGAGCCGCGTGCAGTACCCGCGCCAGTCGACGTAGAAGGACACCACCAGCGGTCGCTCGCCGTTGCGGTGCACCCGCACCGCGCCGCCGTGCACGATCTCGCTGTCGCTGTCGCTGTCGCTGTCGCTGTCGCTGTCGCTGTCGCTGTTGTCCACCGCCGCGGCGGGAGCGGCCGCCGGGGGCGCGGCCTCGTCCGCCGGCCCCGTCCGGGTGTCGAGGGCCATGAACACGAACGCGCCCACGCCGCCGAGCAGCGCCACGCCGATGATGATCAGACCGAGGTTGCTCTTCTTGCGGGGCATCGCTGCTGCTCCTGTGGGAGCGTACACCCCCCGGCCGGCGTCAGCCCACCGGCTTCATCGAGAAGAACGCGCGGGCCTCGGCGGGCGAGGCGATCTCGCGGCCGGCGTCGCGGGCGACCCCGACCAGCGCCTCGACCAGCGAGCCGTTGTCCGGCGCCTTGCTCCCGTCGGGCAGGTAGAACGTGTCCTCGAGGCCGGCGCGCAGGTTGCCGCCGAGCTCGGCGGCGGCGCGGTGCAGGTCCCAGACCTCGGCGCGGCCGATGGCGATCACCTGCCAGGTGGCGCCGTCGGGCAGCTCGTCGATCAGCAGCGGCAGCCACGAGGCCTTGTTCGGCATCCCCGAGGCGACGCCCATCACGAACGACACGTCGATCGGCGCGCGGGCCAGCCCCACCTGGCGGTACAGGTCGACGCTGCGCACGATCCCGGCGTCGAAGCACTCCCACTCGGGCACGATGCCGTGCTCGTACATGAACGTGCTGAACTGCTCGACCTTCTCGACGGGGTTGTCGAACACCAGCGGGGGCCACGCCCAGCTGCCCCTGGACGACGCCTTGAGGTAGTTCAGCGTGCCGGCGTTCATCGCCGCCATGTCGGGCTGCACCCGCTCGAGGCAGGCCAGCGGGCCGGAGATGTCGGGGCCCATCACGCCCGTGGTCTGGTTGATCACCACCCCGGGGCAGGCGTCGCGGATCGCGTCGCACACCGCGGCGTGGTCGTCGGGGTCCCAGCTGGGCAGGTGGCCCATCCCGGGGGTCTGGTTGCGCACGTGGACGTGCATGATCGACGCCCCGGCGTCGTAGGCCTCGCGGGCCGACTGCGCCATCTGCTCGGGCGTGACCGGCACGGGGAAGCGGTCGGGGTCGGTCAGGACCCCCGTCAGCGAGCAGGTGATCAGGGCCTTGTCGCCACTCATCGCGTCACTCCTTGCGCCACGGGGGCGGCTGCTTCTGCATGAAGGCGGCCGCGCCGGCGGCGAACTCCGGGCTCTGCAGGCCCTTCTCGAAGAACGTGGACATCTCGTCGATCCGCTCGTGGAGCGGGCCGTCGAGCACCGCGGCGACCGCCTCCTTGCCCAGCCGCTGCGCGCCCGGGCCGCCCTTGCGCAGGCCGTCGCACAGCACGGCGAGCTCGGCGTCCAGGTCGTCCCGCGGGACGGCGCGGTTGAGCAGGCCCAGCGTCACCGCCTCCAGCGCCGGGATCCGCCGCCCGGTGAGCGCCATCTCCGCGGCCCGCTTGGGGCCCACGTGGTGGGACAGCAGCGGCATGACCATGAACGGGAACAGGCCGATGTGGACCTCGGGGGTGGCGATCACCACGTCGTCGGCGGCGAACGCCAGGTCGCAGGCCAGCATCACGCCGACGCCACCGCCCATCACCGGTCCGTTGACCCGCGCCACCACGGGCTTGGGGTACGACAGCAGGGTGTGCAGCAGCACGGTGTAGGGGTTCTTGCCGGCCTCGCGCAGCTCGGGCCAGCGGGTGATCAGCGACAGGTCGGCGCCGGCGCAGAACGCCTTCTTGCCCGCGCCGGTGAGCACCACCACCCGCACGCCGTCGTCCCCGGCGAGCTCGCCGAGGTGCTGCAGCAGCCCCTCGAGGGTCGCCAAGTCGAGGGTGTTGCGCTGCTTCTCGCGCTGGATCGTCAGGGTCGCGACCTGGCCCTCGACGGCCAGGGCCACCGGGCTGTCACTCATCGGCTTCCTCCTCGATCTCGACCAGCACCTGGCCGCCGGTGACCTGGTCGCCCACGGCGCAGGCCACGGCCTGGACCACGCCGGCGACGCCGGCGGTCAGCGTCGAGCGCATCTTCATCGCCTCGACCACGACGGTCTTGTCCCCGCGGGCCACGGCCTGGCCGGCCGCCACGGCGACCTCCACGACCTTGCCCGGCATCGGCGCCACGACCTGGCCCGAGCCACCCGCCGCGCCGGCCGCCGCCCCGCCCGCGGTGGGCTCCGCGGTGACCCGCGCGCCGTGTAGCGACAGCTCCACGCCGCGGCCCCGGCGCCGCGCCACGACCCGCACCGCGCGGCCGTTCCACGGCACGGTGAACCGGCTCGTGCCTGCCGCCGGGAGACGCACGTCGACGGGCTCGCCGTCGTCGATCACCGCGGTGCCGGCGCCGTCGTCGCCGAGCTCGAGCACCACGTGGCGCACGTCGGCGCCGATCTGCACGTAGCGGTCGATCGTCGTCATTCGCCACCTCCGGGGTAGCGGGCGTCGAGCAGGGCCCAGGGGCCCGGCACCGCCACCGCCCGCGCGCCGCCGCCCGCCGCCGCGGCACCGGCCGCCGGCAGCGTCTCCAGCGCCCACGCCGCGGCGATCGCCGCCAGCTCGGCGTGCCCGTCCGCGGCCTCGGCCAGGTCGGGCACGATCGTCTCCTCCAGCACCCGCGTGTGGGTCGCCCCGCCGACGAACGCCGGGTGATCCAGCACGTCGCGCAGGAACGCGGCGTTGTGCGCCACGCCCAGCACCACCGTCTCGGCCAGCGCGTCGCGCAGCCGCCGCCGGCACTGCTCGCGGTCCTCGCCCCAGGCGATCAGCTTGGCCAGGATCGGGTCGTAGTACATCGGCACGTCGCTGCCCGCGATCACGCCGGCGTCGACGCGGATCCCCGGGCCGGCCGGCAGCTCCAGCGCGGTCAGCGTGCCCGCCGAGGGCAGGAACCCGGTCGCCGGGTCCTCGGCGTACAGCCGGGCCTCCATCGCCCAGCCGCGCGGCTCGATCCCGGCCAGCGCCGGGTCCAGCGCCTCGCCGCCGGCGATGCGCAGCTGCCACGCCACGAGGTCGACGCCGAAGCGCTCCTCGGTGATCGGGTGCTCCACCTGGATCCGCGCGTTGACCTCCAGGAAGTAGAACGCGCCGTCGGGACCGAGCAGGAACTCCACCGTGCCGGCGCCGACGTAGCCGGCGGCCTCGCCGGCCTTGCGCGCCGCGTCGCACATCCGCTCGCGCAGCGCCGGGTCCACCGCCGGGCTCGGCGACTCCTCGATCACCTTCTGGTGCCGCCGCTGGACCGAGCACTCCCGCTCGCCGAGCGTCACCACGGTCTCGCCGTCGGCCAGGATCTGGATCTCCACGTGGCGGGCGTCCTCCACCAGCTTCTCGACGTACAGCGCCGGGTTGCCGAACGCCGCCGCCGCCTCGGCCGTCGCCTCGGCCAGCGCCGCGGGCACGTCCTCGTCGCGGTCGACGCGGCGCATCCCGGTCCCGCCCCCGCCGCCGGTGGCCTTGATCAGCAGCGGCACGCCGACCTCGGCGGCCGCCGCCTGCAGCGTCTCCAGATCCTCGCTGGCCTCGAACGTGCCGGGCACCACCGGCACGCCGGCGGCCTGCATCGTGGTCCGCGACTGGACCTTGTCGCCGAGCAGCCGCAGCACCTCGGCGGTGGGCCCGATGAACGTCAGCCCCGCCTCGGCACAGGCCTGCGCCAGGTTCCCGTTCTCGGCCAGGAAGCCGTACCCGGGGTGGATCGAGTCGCACCCCGCGCTCTGCGCCGCCGCCACGATCGCGGCCACGTCCAGGTAGCTCGCCGCCGCCTCGGGGCCGCCGACGCACACCGCCTCGTCCGCGGCGCGGACGTGCTCGGCCCCGGCGTCGGCCTCGGAGTAGGCCGCCACGCTCGGGATCCCCAGCGCGCGGCAGGCCCGCGCCACCCGCACCGCGATCTCCCCGCGGTTGGCGATGAAGACCTTGTGCAACATCGTCATCGCCTCCTCACATGCGGAAGATGCCGTAGTTGATCTCGCGGTCCTCGGGCTGGAACGCCACGGACAGCGCCAGCCCCAGCACCTCGCGGGTCCTGGCCGGATCGAGGATCCCGTCGTCCCACATCCGCGCCGTGCTGAAGTACGCGCTGGACTCCTTGTCGTACACGCCGAGCACCTGCTGCTCGACCATCGCCATCGCCTCCTCGTTGGGCTCGATCCCCATCCGCTGCATCTTGGCCGTCTGCACCTGGCGCAGCACCGAGGCGGCCTGCTCGCCGCCCATCACCGAGATCCGCGCGTGGGGCCACATCCACAGGAACCGCGGGTCGTAGGCCCGGCCGCACATCGCGTAGTTCCCGGCGCCGAAGCTGCCGCCGATGATCACGGTGAACTTGGGTACGCGCGCGTTGCTCACCGCCGCGACCATCTTGTGGCCGTCCTTGGTGATGCCCTTGCGCTCGTACTCCTTGCCGATGATGAAGCCCGGGATGTTCTGCAGGAACAGCAGCGGGATGTTCCGCTTGTCGCACAGCTGGATGAACTGCGTGCCCTTCAGCGCGGACTCGCTGAACAGCACCCCGTTGTTGCCGAGGATCCCGACGAGCTGGCCGTAGATCCGCGCGAAGCCGCAGACCAGCGTCGGTCCGTAGCGCTGCTTGAACTCGTTGAACCGCGAGCCGTCGACGATCCGCGCGATCACCTCGCGCACGTCGTAGGGCTCGGTCAGGTCGGTGGGCACGATCCCGTACAGCTCCTCGGGGTCGTACAGCGGCTCCTCCACCGGGGCCCGCTCGGGCTCGGGGCTCATCGGGATCGTCTCGACCAGCTTGCGCGCGATCGCCAGCGCCTCCTCCTCGCTCTCGGCGTAGTGGTCGGCGACCCCCGAGATCGAGCAGTGCACGTCGGCCCCGCCGAGCTCGTCGGCGGTGACGTCCTCGCCGGTGGCGGCCTTCACCAGCGGCGGGCCGCCGAGGAAGATCGAGCCGGTGCCCTTGACGATCACGACCTCGTCGCTCATCGCCGGGATGTAGGCACCACCGGCGGTGCACAGCCCCAGCACCACCGCGATCTGGGGCACCCCCATCCGCGACATCACCGCCTGGTTGCGGAAGATCCGCCCGCCGTGGAGCTGGTCGGGGAAGATCTCCGACTGCAGCGGCAGGAACGCCCCGCCGCTGTCCACCAGCGTGATGCACGGGATGCGGTTCTCCATCGCGATCGTCTGGGCCCGCAGCGCCTTCTTGACCCCCATCGGGAAGATCGTCCCGCCCTTGATCGTGGAGTCGTTGGCGTTGATCATCACGCGCCGCCCGGCCACCTGGCCGATGCCGATGATCGAGCCCGCCCCCGGCGCCTGGCCGTCGTACATCCCGTGGGCCGCCAGCGGGCACAGCTCGAGGAACGGCGCGCCGGGGTCCAGCAGCTTCTCCACGCGGGTCCACACCGGCAGCTTGCCCTGCTTGCCGATGTAGGCCAGCGACTTGGGGTCCCGCTCGTAGCGGACCTTGTGCATCTCTTGCTCGAGCTTCTCGACCAGCTCGAGCATGGCCTCGCGCTTGCGCGCGAACTCGTCGGACTGCGGATCGACCTGGGAGACGATGGGGTCCATGGGGGGGTCCTACATCTTCAGGAGTTCGCGGGCGATGACCATCTGGCGCACCTCGGTGGTCCCGGCGCCGATCGTGAACAGCCGCACGTCGCGGTACAGCCGGCTGATCTCGTACTCGTCCATGTAGCCGTAGCCGCCGTGGATCTGCACGGCGTCGTAGACCACCTCCTCGGCGGTGCGCGCCGAGAACAGCAGCGCGGCCGCGGCCAGCTTGTGGACCTCGGTCCCCTTGCCGCCGCGCTCCATGTCCTGCGCCGCCAGGACGGCGCGCTCGGCCAGCCCGCGGCTGGCCTCGATCTTGGTGTACATGTCGGCCAGCTTGGCCTGGACCAGCTGGAACTTGGCGATCGGCCGGCCGAACTGCTCGCGCTCCTGGGCATACCGCAGGGCCAGCTCGAAGGCCCGCTCGCTCATCCCGATCGCGGCGCCGGCGAAGAACGCGCGCTCCACGTCGAGGCCGGCCATCATCACCGCGATGCCCATGTTCTCGGCGCCGATCACCGCGCTGGCCGGGACCCGCATGTCCTCCAGCACGATCTCGCCGGTGGGGGAGCCGTGGTGCCCGATCTTCTGGAGCTTCTTGGGCACGGTCCACCCGGGGCGATCGGTCTCGAAGATGAACGCCGTGATGCCCATCGGGCCCGCCTCGGGGTTGGTCTTGGCGTACAGCAGCGCCACGTCGGCGATCGGCGCGTTGGTGATGAACGTCTTCGAACCGTTGAGCACGTACTCGTCGCCGTCCTTGACCGCGGTGGTGCGCAGGCTCGTGGCGTCGGAGCCGGCCTCGGGCTCGGTCAGCGCCATGCAGCCGATCCACTCGCCGCTGGCCAGCTTGGGCAGGAAGTGCTCCCGCTGCTGCGGGCTGCCGGTGCGCAGCAGGTTGTGGGCGCAGAGGTTGAGGTGCGCGCCGTACGACAGCGCCAGCCCCGCCGAGCCGCCCAGGTTCTTGATCGCCAGCACGGCGGTCATCAGGTCGCCGCCGATCCCGCCGTACTCCTCGGGGATCGCGATCCCCATCAGCCCCAGCTCGCCCATCTTGTCCCACAGGTCCCGCGGGAACTCGTCGAGGGCGTCGATCTCCTCGCTGCGGGGAAGGATCTCCTTGTCGGAGAACTTGCGAACGGTCTCGACGATCGCGCGCTGCTCGTCGGTCATCTCGAAGTCCATGACACCTCCCTGGAGTGCGGGTCGTGAGCCACGGCACGGCTCGGCACTTCGCGCACTATATCGTCCACCGGCGGCGAAAATCTATCGATCGGTCGAAAGCGCCCGTCGTCGGCCGATCCCGGGCCCACGTTACCGCACCGCGCCCCACCCGCTGCAACCGGTCGATGCGCGTCCCGATTCCCACGCTCGCAGCGATCCTCGCAAGCCCGAGTGTCGGCCCTGTCGGGGGTTGCGCTCCCGGCGCGGGCCCCCGCCTCGTCGACGACGGTCGCGCCCCCCCGGCCCCGGCGGTCACCGAGGTCTTCCGCGCCCGGGTCGCCGGCGAGGTGGTGGTCTGGGAGGTGGCTCAGTAGGGCGCGTCCGGCGCGTCGACCTCGGGTGGGTCGTCCCGCGGCGCCAGCCGGCGGATCGTCAGCGAGGTGCGTTCCCGTCGCTCGAACGCGCCGCGGAACTCCTCGCGCCGCAGGGTCCCGCCCTCGATGGCGGCCCGGACGCGCTCCGGGGACGGCTTGCCGCACAGCTCGAGCACGGGCTCGAGCAGGGGCGCCACCTCGTCGAGGTGTGCCCTGATCCGGCGCGGGTCCGGGGCCAGCACGAGGCGATAGCGGTCGCCCAGCCGCTCCCGCAGCAGCTCCTCGTCGTACACCACCTGCTCGCTGCGGCGGATCGTCGCCCGCAGCGTCCGCCCGCCGAGCTCGACCTCGGCCCGCGGGGACGCGGCCTCGCCCATCGCCTCCTGGATTTGCTCGCGGAGCGCCCGCTTGTCGCGCTCCAGCGCCTCGATCTGCTCGAGAATGCGGTCGTACCGCCGCAGCAGCCCCTCGAGCCCCTCGTCGCCCGGTCCTCGTCCGTCCATCGTCCACCACCCCTGTCCGCGGTCTCGGGTCCACACCCACGGATCATCTCACGACGGAGCGATGCGCGTGCCAGGCGTGGCCAGGGGTCCGGGGGCGTCCGGACCACGGACGGGGTGACCGAAACCCGGACGGTAGCGGGACGGTCCGCGATCCCACCAGCTGTGAGGAGGGAGTCATGTCGACGGAGCACGACACGGGCGTGGCGGCGACGACCTTCTGGGGGGTGAACACGGGGATCGTCGCGCTGATCCTGTTCACCTTCGGGATGAGCATGCCGGAGCTCGAGGGGCTGCGGGTGGGTCCCGCAACGTCGCCCCCTGCGTCCCCGGCGATCCGAAGCCAGTTTGGTATTCTGGGCCCGTGGTCAGCGAGACGATCGCGGGAGCTGATACTTCCCCCCAGCAGCCCGAGGGAACAACCCGGGTCCGCGCCGAGCGTGCGGCGTGGTGGATCGTCGTGGCCGGGACGACCGCGGTCTGCCTGCTCCCGCTCTGGACCGCCCGGTTTCCGGCCCTGCAGGACTACCCCCAGCGGCTGCTCCACGCCCACATGGTCGCCACCCGGCACGACGCCGGGGTGGACTACGATCGCGACTTCGAGATCCGCCTCGTGCCCGGGCCCTACGTCGCCTTCTTCGGTCTGACGGCGGCGGCGTCCCGGGTCCTCCCCACCGAGACCGCAGGCAAGCTCGCCCTCTGTGTCTACTTCCTGCTCGTCGCGCTGGCCGTGGTACGCCTGGATGCGGAGACCCCCGGCGACGATCCTCCCTGGGGCGCGCTGCTGCTGTTCCCCCTGGCACACCATCCCCAGTACTACCTGGGGGCGATCAACTACTGCTACGCGCTGCCGCTGCTGCTGCTGGCCTTGCTCGAGCAGGCCCGCTTGCTGCGCGGCGTGGCCGCCCCCCGGGCCCTCGCGTGGTGGGCGGTGTGGCTCATCGCGCTGTTCCTCTGCCACCCGTTCGGCATGCTGCTGTTCGTCGTCCTGGGGGGGCTGCAGAGCATCGTGGCGTGGCGGCGGCGGGAGCAGCTGGCCCGGGGTCTGGCGACGACGGCCGTCGGCGCCGCCCTGTTCCTCGGGTGGTTCCTGACCGCCGGCAATCCTGCCGGTGGGGCACCGCTCTGGATCGGGGGGGTCCGGTCGGTCGTCGAGTACGCGGCGTGCTCGTTCACCGGGATGAAGGCGCTCCGCGGGATCGAGTGGCCGCCGGTGCTGCTGTGGCTCGGGGTCGTGGCGCTGGGCGTGGCCGGCTGGCGAGCCGGCGATGGGGAGCGCCGCCGGCTGCGTCGCTGGGCGACGGTGCCCCTCGTGGCGAGCGTCGTCGGCGCCCTCGTGCTCCCGTTCAGCAAGGGAGAGTTCACCTACGTCAACTTCCGGATGGTGCCCGTGGCGTGGCTGTTCCTGGGCGGGGTGGCGGCGACGCTGACGCTGCGGGGAAGACCGTGGAAGATCCTGTGGGTCGGCCTGATCCTGGCCCTGACGATGCTCTCGGTGGCCAAGCAGCGCCGCATCTCGGCCGAGGTCCACGAGATCATGCCGCTGGTGGAGGCGATCCCGCCCGGGGCGAGGATCCTGCCCCTGGTGTTCGACAACGACTCCCCCGAGCTGGATGCCCGGTTCTTCGATCCCCACCTCCACGACCATGCGTACGTCCACCTCCTGCGGGGCGGCGGCTACAATCCCTACTTCTGGCGGTCGGAGATGATGCCGGTGCACCTCAGACCGGAGGTCCAGGCCGCGGCCCCCGGCCCAGGGGAGTACGACCCCTGGGCCTTTCGCTGGGAGCAGCACGCCGCCGACTTCCAGTTCTTCCTGGTGCGTGGCCAGCCAGCGGGGTTCGGAGCGTACCTCGACCCCTACGCCGAGCTCGTGGTCGAGTCGGGACCCTGGCTGCTCTACCGCCGCCGGCCGGACGCCCCGTGAGTCCGGCGGTATGATCCGGCTCGACGAGGAGGCGACGATGGTGGGGAGGCCCCCCGGAGGCCGTCGCCAGCGGGGAGGGGAGGGTCCCCGCGTGACGGTCGTCTCCGCGACCTACAACGAGGTGGCCAACGTGACGCCGCTGGCCGCGGGCGTGCTGGAGGCGGTCCCCCACGCTCACCTGCTGGTGGTGGACGACAGCTCGCCAGACGGCACCGGCGAGCGTGTCGCCCGGCTGGCGCGGGACGATCCGCGCATCGGGCTGCTGCTGCGGCCGCACCGAGAGGGGTACGGCCGGGCGGTGGCCGCGGGGCTGGAGGCGGCGCTGGCCGCCGGGGCGCGGCGGATCGTGATGATGGACGCGGACGGCTCCCACGATCCGGCGGCGATTCCCCGACTGCTGTCGGCCCTCGAGGACGGGGCGGACATGGTGATCGGGTCCCGCTACGTCGAGGGCGGGGGGATCCGACGCTGGTCGAGGCGCCGCCGGGTGCTGAGCCGCTGTGCCAACGTGTACGTCGACCGGGTCCTGGGGCTCCCGGTGAGGGACTGCACCTCGGGCTTCCGCGCGTTCCGGGCGAGCACCCTGGGGCGCTGTCGCCCGGGCGAGGTCCGGGCCCGTGGGTATGCGTTCCTGATCGAACACCTCGATCGAGTCGTCCACGCGGGCCTGGGCGTCACCGAGGTCCCGATCTGGTTCACGGACCGGGAGCAGGGCTCCTCGAACCTCACCTGGCGGGTCTTCATCGAGTCGGTCGTCAACCCCTGGCGGGTTCGCGCGGGGCGGTAGCCCCTCGTCGCGCACCGGCCGCCCCGGCCTCCACCGCACCGCGACCGCGGCCACCCGCGACACCCCCCACATCCGGTACTCCCCCGGAGACCGGCTCGCCGTGGTGTGGGAGGTGGCGCAGCAGGGGAGCGACCGGATCTCGGACGGGGTGACCGAAATCCGGACGGTCCCCGGACGGTCCGCGATCCCAGAAGCGGGGCCTCTCCACTTGGTTCTCCCGTGATCTCCCGTGGTTGCGCCCGAGCTGGCTCCGGGCACGACGGAGGCACGCCTCGTGCAACGAAGGGCTCCCGAGCGACTCGCGGTGGGTGGCTCACCCACGGCTCTACAGCAGAGCTGGAATCCGAACGGGAGGATGAAACGATGTTCGCACACATCCGGCAGTCGACCCTTCTTGGGCTCGTCTCCCTCGCAACCCTGCTCCCCTGGCTGGGCGGTGCCACCACGGCCATGGCCCGTGGTGCGACGCCCGTCCCGGCGGTGAGTCCGGTCGCCGCACCGGAGGACCCGATCGCCACGCCGACCACCTGGCAGATGCGGATCGACGAGGTGGTCGTGGCGCCCTATGACGATCCCGAGATCGGCTCGGGTGTCGTCGAGGTCGCGGTCACCATCGACTCGGGGATCCTCGACGCGTACCTGATCCACGATCCGGACGTCGGCTCCGAGTGCGAGATCCAGTACGCGTATGGCAACGGCTATCTCTCGTCGTACATGACCAACGAGTGTGACCTCGAGCTGTTCCTGAGGGCGCTCGACGCGGCGTTTCCGGGGCAGGTCGACCCAGAGGTGTACGTCCCCCTGTTCCAGGGGCCGCCCAAGCCAGCCGACGACGACGACAACAACACCCCTTCCCAGCCCCCGCTCGTGGACCCCAGCATCGGCCGCGAGGACGACGAGAAGAGCGACGCGCTGTGCCTCCAGGCCAAGGGCGAGTGCGCCGGTGCGTTCCTCGGCGCTGCCGTGTCCGGCGTGGGGATCGGGCTCGCCGTCAGCGCCGTCGGGACGCCGGCCGCGGGGGTGTTCGCCGGCGCCCTGGTCGGCGTGGCCGGGGCCGCCGTCGCGGTCCTGATCTGTGCCGGCGGGATCACCGCCCACTGCGACACGGACGACCTCATGGAGTACCTGGCGCTGATGTTCGGCGACTCCTGGTTCCTGTTCTTCGATGTCGAGGACTTCGTCGACGTGGAGGACTTCATGGAGACCCTCCTGCAGCACCTCGCGGCGGTCTTTCCCGAGACCGGAGAGGATGCCGGCCTGGTGGTCACGGATGGGGTCGGGACCGGGATCATGGCTCCGCTGGTACTCGACCCGCTGGTGGAATACGCTTCGCCGACGGCGGTCGGACTCGACCCGACGCTGCTCGTCGCACCTTGAGGGGGAGCCATGTCGAAGCAAGCCAACACGATGGTGCCGGCGACGACCTTCTGGGGAGTGAACACGGGGATCGTCGCGCTGGTCCTGTTCACGTTCGGGATGAGCATGCCGGAGCTCGAGGGTCTTCGCTGGATCTGGACGGGATGTCTGCTGCTGGTGGAGGTCCTGATGCTGGTCTTCACGGTGAGAGCGCACCGGGGACGCTGAGCCGCCGATTTCGCGACCGAGACCGAGTCCGAGTTCGAGATCGAGACCGAATCGATTCCGCTCGAAGCGGTGCTACCCCAGCGGCGGCTTGCGCGGTCCGCCGCCCTGGTCCCCGTCGTCCGGGTCGCCCTTCTTCTTCGCGGCGGGCTGCTCGCCGGACGGCACCGGCGGCAGGCTGGAACCGAACGGGTCCTCGTGGCCCGCCACCGGGCCCCGCTGGAGCCACGGCGCCGGGGCCGGGGCGTCGGGGTCCGCGGTCCGCCGGGCGGCGGGCGAGTCGGCCCACGGGCTGTTGGGGTCCGAGGCGAACGGGTCGGCGCCGGCGCCGACGAGCAGGTCGGCGGTCGGGTCCGCCGGGGCGGGCGGCGTCTCGGGCTGCAGCGCCGGCCACGGGTCCTCGGCCGGGGGGGTGGAGACCAGCTCGGGGTCCGCGGTCGGAGGCCCGCTCACGACGGCGGGATCGACGGACGGCGGCCCCGTGACCACGGCGGGATCGGTGGCCGGCGGCGGCCCCGGCTCCAGCTCGATCGCCCCGTCCGCCGGGGCACCCGCGGAGGCCCACGGCCCGGGCGCCGGCGCCGGTGGCCCCTGCGGCGTCACCGAGATCGTGGCGACCGCGTCCTGATCCGGCTCCTCGTCCGCACCGGGGAACAGCACCTCGACCAGGTCGACGCCGCGGTCCCGCGGGTCGAGGACGCCGACGATCGCCAGCTCCGACTCGGCGACGCTGCCCAGGTCGCACAGCTCCCCGTCCGCGAGGCGCTGCCCGCCGGAGGCGACCCGCACCACGGGGCGCGCGAACCCGCCGGCGTCGCGGGGCCGGTCGACGACCACGGCGAGGCTGCCGTCGTCGAGCTCGAGCAGCGTCCCGAACGGGTAGCGGCCCATGATGTTGGCCAGGGCCTGGACCACGACCCCGTCGAACCGCGTGCCGCGCCCCTTCCAGATCTCCTGGAGCGCCTCCGGCGGCAGCATCCCGCGGCGCGAGCTGGTGTCGCTGCACAGCGTGTCGTAGGCGTCGGCCACCGCGACGATGCGGCTGAACGGGTGGATCGCGACGCGCGGGTCGTCCCACGCGTCCTGGCCGCGGTGGAAGATCTCCAGGTGGTGCTCGAGGTTGACCACCGCGCGCAGCATCCGGCCCTCGTGGTACCCGCGCTGCCGCAGCTGGACGCGGAAGCCGAGCAGCGGGTGGTTCTCGGCGCGCACCTCGGGATCGGCGTCGCGGGCCCACCCGAAGTCCGGGGGCAGCTCGCCGAAGCCCGTGTCGTGGAACAGCCCGCACAGCCCCAGCTCGGCCAGCAGCTCGCGGGGGATCCCCAGGTGCCGGCCGATCGCCACCGACAGGTTGGCGACGTGCATCGAGTGGGTGAACAGCGGGTTGTCGAGATCGGTCAGCAGGCTGATCGCCAGCGCGTACTGCCCCCCCTCGCCGCTCATGTCGACGATCGAGTTGATCGCCTTGCGAGCGGCCAGCGCGGAGCCGATCCCGGCCTTCTCCAGCATCCCGAAGAACCCGCGCACCGCCTGGACGCCGTGCTCGAACACGTGGGCGGCGCGCGCGGCGGTCGCGCCGCGGTCCTCCAGCTCCTCCTCGCCCTCCTCCTTGAACCGCTGCGGCGGGTGCGGGCTGGCCCAGTCGTGGCCGTGCTCCGCGACCCACGCGCGCAGCTCGGCCACCGGGTCGTCGCTCTGCGGCCGCATCCGCGCGACCTCGAAGAAGAACGAGCGCGCCCGCCCGAGGTCGGGGGGCGGGCTGAACGACCAGCCTCCGAGCCCCAGGCCGTGCAGCCACTCGACCAGGAAGGCGATCAGCGTGGCGTTCGTCGAGTCCTGGCGGATCCGCAGGTCGCCCAGGTAGGGCTGGCCCTCGACCAGCAGCAGCTGGGCCTCGCCCACGCGGCCGTACAGGTCGCGCACGATCCGGTCGAACTCCTCCAGCGGCCGCTCGAACACGGTGTTGCTCGGCTCGTAGATCTGGAAGTTGCGCACCAGCTGGTACAGCACGTTGATCAGCAGCCGCCCCTGCTCGCGGATCTCCCGGATCTCGCCGGACTCGCGCTCCTGCCGGATCTTGAGCAGCGGATCGGCGCCCTCGAGGGCGGGCGGTGCACCGGGGGCCTGGGTCGGCAGGTCGGTCACTTGTATCGGCTCCGTTGGATCTGGTCCAGGGCCTGGGCCACCGCCTCGCGGAACGCCTCGCTGCCCTTGCCGCGGAGCTCGAGCAGCGCCTTCTCCGCCCGCGGCGTGCCCACCGCGCCGAGGCCCAGCGCGTAGCGGCAGCGGAGCTCGTCGGCGTTGTTGTCCCGCAGCGACAGCGACATCCGCGGGGGCCGGGCCTGCTCGGTGAGCCACTCGATCTGGCGCTGGCCGCGCACCGCGACCCAGGTCCGCAGCGCCAGCATCGCCTGCTCGCGGGAGACCGCGATCAGCGAGTCCGGCTGGACCAGCAGCTGGACCGGGCGGGCCAGCCGCGGATCGCTGGACTGCGCCGCCGCCTGGAGCGCCAGCGTCCGGACCTTGGGCGAGGGGCTGGCCAGCGCGTCGATCAGCAGCGCGATCAGCTCCTCCCCGGGCCGGAACATCGCCACGCGCAGGATGTCGGCCTGGGTGTCCTCGTCCGCCCGCGGGAACAGCCCGAGCAGGATCGGCAGCGCGTCGATCCGGCCCACCCGCGCCAGCACCGCGACCAGCGCCCGCACCGCCGCGTCGGGCGCGGCCGCGGCCAGGGCCTGGCACGCCTCGACCCGCGGCCACAGCAGGACCACCGCCGCCTCCGCGATCGCCATCCTCGCCGGCTCGCTGGACGCCTCGCCGAGGGATTCGGCGAACCACTCGACCTGCACGTCCTTCATCGACTGCAGCAGCTTGAGGAACACCTCGGGCCGGGTCGTCGAGCCGCGCCCCAGCGCGCCGAGCAGCAGCCGCACGGTGTTGCGCCCGCCCCCGGCGGCGACGTACTCCTCCAGCGGCCCGCGCCAGGGGTGCAGCGGCGGCATCAGGCCGATCCGCTCGCGCACGAGCTTGATCACCTTGCGGTACCCCTCGATGTCGCCCTCCTCGAGCATCGCGATCCGGGCGTCGTCGAGCAGCGCGCACAGCTCCTCGGGGACGGGCACCGCCGGGAGATCCGAGATCCCGGTGTCGATCGTGCGCGTCACGAGGTGCCGCAGCACGCGGGACGGATCGGCCACCGACTTGCCCCAGAACAGCTCCTGCTCGTAGTCGTCGATCGGCTTGAACGACAGCGGGGAAGGGTCCACCGCCGCCATCGTCGTCGGCTTCCACTCGTCGACCCACGCGCCCCGGATCTGCTCCCCGGCCGCGATCAGCTGCTGCTGCTGCTCTCCGTCGAGCGCCAGCCCGCCGAACTCGCCGATCGCCATCGCCGCGACCTGGTCGTCGACCGCGACGCCCCCGCCCCCGGGGCCGCCGGCGCCGGAGGGCGCGGTCTCCTGGCTCGCCTCGACGAACCCGCGCACCTGCCGGTACTCCACGTGGGGCAGCTCGGCGCGCCACAGCAGCGTCGCCACGTCCTCCTCCTGGAGCGTGCCGAACGCGCGGGTCCCCAGCACGTCGAGCAGGGTCATGATCTCCTGCAGCGTCAGCCCGCGCTTCAGCACCAGCAGCCGGATCCCGTCGCGGTACAGCTTGAACGGGAAGCTGTTCTCGCGGTCGTCGTCGTGGTACACGACCTCGTCGTCGGCGCCCCACGTGAAGTCGTACTGCCGGACCGGCAGCACCAGCGCCTCGCGCCGCTGGAAGAAGCTGCGGAACAGCGCCTCGAGCTCGGCGACGAACTTCTGCAGCGCCTCGTTGTTCGGGGCGTAGAACCGGAACGCGCGCGCGGTCTTGGCGATCGAGTCGAGGATGAACGCCACCTGCCGGGCGTCGCGCGAGAGGTTGGCGTGCCGCGTGTCGTACCTCTCGTGCATCGACGGCGCGGGCGACGGGGGCTGGGGGCCTTCGGCGGTCATCGCGCGTAGCCTATCACCATGCTGGCGCGGGCGCGTGGGGGGTGATACAGAGCGTCCATGCGCACGCTCCATCTCCTCCCCGTGGCCCTCGCGGCCGCGCTGCTCGTCTCCCCGGCCGCCGCCGCGCGCGGCACCGCGGTCGACGTCGCGCCGCTGCAGGAGCGCGTCGACCGCGCGGGGCTGCTCCCCCCCGGCACGCGGGTCGTCGCGGCGGTGCGGGCCGGCCGCACGCTGCACGTCGACCTCGACCTCGGCCGGCCGTACGACCCGCGCGAGCACGACGACCTGACCCTCGCCGCCCACCACGCCCTCGGCGACCCGGACGTGCGCGGCGTGTTCGTCCGCGTCCCCGACGAGGACGGCGTCTTCCGTCCGCTGCCGTGGTTCCTGCCCGACGTCCCCGTCCCGGACAAGGGCGGCGCGATCGACGGCCCCCCGGTGGACCTGCCCGGCTGGGGCGAGGGCGCCCTGGCGGGCAAGACCGTGTACCTCTCCCAGTGCCACGGCTGGTACTGGCACGAGTCGTACCAGGACTGGTACACCCAGCGGCCCAACCTGTTCGACACCGCCGAGGACTTCCACAACCCCGAGGGGATGGACCAGTACCTGATGCGCTACCTGCTCGGCGCCGGGGCGCGGGTGGTGCCGATCCGCGAGTCCGATCTGAACGAGCAGATGGTGATCGTCGACGACGCCGACGCCGGCTACGGCGAGGACGGGGCGTTCGCCGACGGCGGCGCCAGCGGCTTCGCCTCGGGGCAGGGGCCGTACGCCTACGGGGTCGACCCGTTCGAGCTCGGCGGCACCCGGGTGGCCGACACCGCCGGCACCGTGACCGCCACCGCGAGCTGGACCCCGGACGTCCCCGCGGACGGGTACTACCAGGTCTACGTCAGCTACGGGCAGGACCCCTCGCGCGCCCCCGACGCGCACTACGTCGTGCGCCACCCCGGGGCCGACACCCACGTGTTCGTCGACCAGCGGATCCACGGGTCCACCTGGGTCTACCTCGGCCGGTTCTACTTCTACGCCGGCAGCGACCCGCTGCTGGGGTCGGTCGAGCTGCGCAACGACTCCGCCACCGCCGGCGCCACCGTCTCGGCCGACGCCGTGCGCCTCGGCGGCGGGATGGGGGACGTCAGCCGCGGCGGGGCTCCCAGCGGGCACGAGCGCTGGGAGGAGGCCGCGATCTACTCGACCCAGTACCTGGGCGCCCCGACCTCGGTCTACGACCCGTACGGCGACGGCGACGGCTCCGACCCGTCGTCGCGCTCGCGGTTCGCCGACTACGAGCACGAGGCCGGCGAGGACGCGGTCTACTACTCGTGGCACAGCAACGCCGGCGGCGGCTCGGGGACCAGCACGTTCGTGTACAGCGAGTGCGACGTGGGCTACGACTGCGAGTTCTCCGGCGTCGAGGGCAGCGACGTGCTCGCCGAGTTCATCCACGACGACGTGGTCGACGCCGTGCGCGCGCTGTGGGACGCGGACTGGACCGACCGCGGGCTGCACACCGCGTGGTTCGCCGAGGTCAACCCGAGCTACAACGACGAGATGCCCGCGGCGCTGATCGAGCTGGCGTTCCACGACCACGAGGGCGACACCGCGCTGCTCAAGCACCCCCGCTTCCGGCGGGACACCTCGCGGGCGATGATGCACGGGATCATCGACTACTTCGCCGACCGCGACGGGGTCGACCTGGAGTACCCCCCCGAGCCGCCGACCCACCTGTCGGTGCGCGCCAGCGGCACCGGCGAGCTGACCGTGCGCTGGCAGGCGCCGCCGGCGGGCGCGCCGCTGGGGGACCCCGCCACCGGCTACCGGGTCTACACCAGCGCCGACGGGCGCGCGTTCGACGACGGGATCGACGTGGACGGCACCGAGTGGGTGCTGGGCGGCCAGCACGGCTACGAGCCGGTGTTCGTGCGCGTCACCGCGACCAACGCCGGCGGCGAGTCGTTCCCCACCGAGACGCTGGGCGCGATTCCGACCCCGGAGGAGACCGCGATCGCCTTCGTCCAGGGCTTCGACCGGCTGGACCGCGGGCTGCTGCTGTACCGCGACGCCGGGGGCAACGTGGGCTGGCTGACCCACATGGACCTGGACCGCATGAACCGCTACGACTACGCCGTGGAGCACCTGTGGGCGCTGGCCGCCCTCGGGGTCCCGGCCGACGGGCTGTCCCAGGAGCTGATCGTCGACGGCGCGGTGGACGCCGGCGACTACGCGATGGTGGCGTGGGCGGCGGGCCAGGAGTCCACCGAGGACGAGAGCTTCGGCGCCGAGGAGCAGGCGTGGGTGCGGGACTTCCGCGACGGCGGCGGCGGCCTGTTCGTCACCGGCGGCGAGATCGGCTGGGATCTGGACAGCCACGGCGGCGCCGACGACATCGCGTTCTACGAGGAGGTGCTGCTGGCGCGGCTGCTCGAGGACGACGCCGGGACCTACTCGATGGCGCCGGCCGGCACCGGGCTGTTCGCCGGGCTGGCGGCGATGGCGTTCGACGACGGCACCCACGGCACCTACGACGTGGACTACCCCGACGTGCTGGACCCGCAGGGCGACGCCGAGGTGGTGCTGCTCTACGACGGCGATCCCGCCGCGCCGGCCGGGATCGCCGCGGCGGGGCTGGTCTACCTCGGCGTGCCGTTCGAGGCGATCCTCGACGCCGGCGCGCGGGACGACGTGATGGCGGCGGCGGTCGGCCACCTGCTGCCGGGCTACGCGCCCCCCGAGTGGCCCGAGGGCGACGACGACGACGCGGCCGACGACGACGCCTCCGACGACGACGCCGGCGGGTTGCTCGTCGGACCTCCGCTGCAGGGGGGGTGCCGCTGCGCCGCCGCGCGCCCGGCGAGCGGGGGCACGCTGGCCCTCCTGGCGGCGCTCGCCGCCACCGGGTGGTTGCACCGCCGCCGGTTCCCCGGCCACCGCCGCTGAGCCCGGATGGCCCGACGCGCCCCGACCGGATTCCGCGTCGCCAGCGCCGCGCTGCTGGTCGCGACCGTCGCCGCGCTGGCGTGGCTGATCCACCCGGCGCCCGAGCGGCGGCCGTGGTGTGACTCGGCCGGCGCCGCCGGGGGGCACCCGATCGCGCTGGCGCCGGGGCGGTCCGCGACGCGGCCGCTGCTCCCCGCGGGCGACCACCTCGACTGGCTCCGCGTCCGGCTCGCCGGCGAGATCAGCACGCCGGGGTGCGAGGTGGCGCTGACCCTGCGCCGCGACGCCCGGCTCGGTGGGGCGCCCGGCGAGCGCGAGCTGGCCCGCTGGACCCGCACGGTGGACGCCCGCGGCCGCCTCCCGGCGGTGACCCTGCCGCCGGGGGTGGCGGCCGGGCTGCGCGCGGGCGACCCGCTGGAGCTGGAGCTGCGGCGCGGCGACGGCGATCCCGGGGGACTGCTGCTGGTGGCGGCCGAGGCCGGGGCGCCGGCGGTGTTCTTCGGGGCCTCGGAGCAGGCCAGCCTGTGGGGCGGGCGGCGCCGGGGCGGCGCGCCGTCGCCGTGGACGGTGGCCGTGCTCGCCGCGCTGGCGCTGGCGCTGGCGTGGCGCGGGCCCGGCCCGCAGCGGATCGCCGCGCTGGCGGCCAGCGACGGGGGGGCGGGGAGCGCGGCGCGGCGCTGGGACGCGGCCAGCGCGGCCCTGCTGGGGATCGCGGCGGTGCTCGCCGTCGTGCTCCACGGACGGTTCCCGATCACGTGGGACGAGCCGGCCCACGCCGACTACGGGCGGCACGTGCTGGCGTACTACACCTCCGGGTTCCGGGACCTGGCCGCGCTGACCTACCGCAACGACTACCTGTACGGCGGGGCCTACGACCTGCTGGGCGCGCTGGTCGCCGGGCTGGCTCCGGCCGAGCCGTTCCGGGCCCTGCACCTGCTCGGCGCGCTGACCGGCCTGGCGGGCGTCGCGGCGTGCGGCTGGACCGCCCGGCTGCTGGCCGGTCCGCGGGCCGGGACCGCCGCGACGGCGCTGCTGCTGGCCACCCCGATCTGGTTCGGTCACGCGTTCAACAACCCCAAGGACATCCCGTTCGCGTCCGCGTCCGCGGTGGCGCTGCTGTGCCTGGTGCGCGTGGTGCAGCGCTGGCCGGCGGTGCCGTGGCGCTGGACCGTCGCGCTGGGGATCGCGGCGGGGCTCGCCGCCGGCGTGCGGGTCGGCGGGCTGGTGCTGCTCGGCTACCTCGCCGCGGTGGCCGCGGGCCACGCGGCGTTGACGCTGCTGCGGCCGGGCCCGCTGCGCTCCCTGCTGCCCCGCGCGGCGGGACCGGCGCTGCGGGTCGCGCTGCCCGCCGCGGCGATCGGCTACGCCGCGATGCTCGCCGCGTGGCCGTGGGCCCAGCGCGCGCCCCTGACGCGCCCGTGGCAGGCGCTGGGGGCGATGAGCCGGTTCGCGTGGGACGGGCTCGTGCCCTACCGCGGGCTCCTCGAGGCGTCCGACGCGCTGCCGGCCTCGTACGCCCCGACCCAGCTGGCGCTGCAGCTGCCCGAGCTGGTGCTCCCGCTGGTGGCGCTCGCCGCGCTGGCCGGGCTGGCGGCGGTGACGACCCGCCGCGACGGCTGGCCGCGCGCCGCCGCGCCGTGGGCGATCGTCGCGCTGGCCGCCGGGTTCCCCCTGGCCTACGTCGCGATCCGCGGCGCGGTGCTCTACGACGGGGCCCGGCACCTGCTGTTCGTCGTGCCCCCGCTGGTCGTGATCGCCGCCGCGGGGCTCGACCGCGCCTGGGCCGCCGCGGCGCGCGCGCCCCGCTGGCTCCACGCCCCGCTGGTGGCGCTGCTGCTGGCCGCGCTGGCCGCGCCGGCGGTCACCGCGGCGCGCATGCTGCCCTACCCCCACGCCTACTACAACGCGTTCGTCGGCGGCCCCCGCGGAGCCCAGGGGCGCTACGCGCTCGACGAGTGGCGCAGCGCCAACGCCGAGGGCGTGGCCCTGGCCGTGGCCCACCTCGCCGCCGCCGGCGAGCTGCAGCCCGGCGGGCCGCCGATCCGGCTGTGGGCCTTCGGCGAGCCCCGCACCGCCACGGAGTACTTCCCGCCGGGCCTGGTCTTCGAGCACGATCCCGGCAAGGCCGAGCTGGCGATCTACCCGGGCCGCTGGCCGTACTGCGAGCCCCGCCCGCCCGGCACCGAGATCGGGACCGTGTCGCGCCTGGGCATCCCCTGGCTCGTGGTCCTCGACCACCGCGGGAGCGGCGAGGCGGTCCGGGCGACACCCTGCGCGACGCCCTGGTAGTCCGGGTCCTGCTGCGCGCGGATTTGCTCTATGATCGACGGTACCGGGTGGATGCGGGAGCCCTCCGGGGTGCGGACGTGGTCATGAACCGGGACGAACCAGGCTCGCTCGAGAACACCGCCGTCGGCCGCTACCTGCTGCTGCAGCTGGTGGGCCGCGGGGCCTTCGCCGAGGTCTACCGCGCCCGGGACACCAACCTCGATCGCGACGTGGCGATCAAGGCGTTCGATCCGCGGTTCTCCGCCACCGCCGAGCTGCGCGAGATGATCCTGCAGGAGGCCCGCCTCCACGCCCGCCTCGAGCACGCCAACATCGTGCGCATCTACGACATGGTGGACCACGACGCGCAGTTCTTCCTGGTGATGCGCTTCCTGCAGGGCATGTCGCTGTTCGACCTGCAGCACGCCCTCGGCGGCAAGCTCGAGCTGATCGAGGCGGCGCGCTACATGCGCCAGGTGCTCAAGGGCGTCGGCTTCGCCCACAGCAAGGGCGTGATCCACGGCGACCTGAAGCCGCGCAACATCCAGATCACGCCCTACGGCGAGGCGCTGGTGATGGACTTCGGGATCGCCTGCATGATCAGCGATCAGGGCGCCGGCGACGACGAGGTGCGCAAGGCCACCGCGGGGTCGCCGCCGTACATGTCCCCGGAGCAGATCCTGGGCCACTACCACGACGCCCGCTCCGACCTCTACGCGCTGGCGGTGACGATGTACGAGCTGGTCACCGGCCGCCACCCGTTCGAGGAGGCCCAGTCGGAGGAGGAGCTGCTGCGCTGCCACGTGCACAAGGCCCCGCCGCTGCCCTCGCTGGTCAACAGCGCGCTGCCCCCCTCGCTGGACCGCGTGCTGCTGCGCGCGCTGGACAAGGACCCGGAGAAGCGCTTCCGCTCCTGCACCAGCTTCGCCGAGCACCTCCACGCCGCGATGCGCCGGGACGGCGTCGAGCCGATCACCGACGAGGACGAGGAGGACAACCGCTGGCACCCGCGCGTCGAGATCGCGCTCAGCTCGCGGGTCTTCGTCGCCGGCGGGATGGTGTTCCTCAACGTGCTGACCCACGACCTGTCGGTGGGCGGAGCCGCCGTGTGGCTCGACTCGCGCCCGGAGGTCGGCGCCTCGGTGCAGATCGAGCTGGACCCCCCCGAGGGCACGGGCCTCGAGACCGTCCGGGCCGAGGGGCTGGTGGTGTGGGCCAGCCCCGAGCGGGACGGGGCCGGCTACCAGGTCGGGCTGCGGTTCGTCGACATCGACGACGAGGACCGCAGGACGATCCAGGTGCTGGTGCGCAACGTGCTGATGCTCGGCGAGGAGGGCGCCACCGGGGAGTGGCTGTACGTCACCGGCGAGATCCGCACCGAGGACCTCAAGCCGACGGGGGGCTAGTCGCAGCCCGACTCGTCCAGCAGCGTGTCGATCCGGTCGACCTGCTTGCCCATGCTGCTCACGGCGTTCTCCACCGCGAAGTAGTCGGGCACGTCGGCGTCGAGGAACCGCGCCTCGACCCAGAACGTCTCCACCCGCCGCGTCGCGCCCGCGTGGGGGACCAGCACCACGAACGAGTACTGCTGGTCGACCTCCAGGATCTCGGTGTCGAACCGTACCGGCTGCGGGGACAGGTCGCGCTCCACGACGTACGACTCCCCGTCGCGGGGATGGATCCAGCGGACCTGGCGCGTCATCGACTGGGTCGACAGACCCAGGAACGGCACCTCCACCGACTGCTCCAGCGTGGCCTCGTACTCGTCGCACTCCCGCGCCAGGAAGCAGACCCGGTCGGTCTCCTCGGTCACCTCGTAGGTGACGTAGTAGTCCGGCCACAGCTCGTCCTTGGCGGGGTGCAGGATCGCGCACATCACGTCGTCGAGCTCGTGGGTGTAGTCCACCGCCCCGAGGGCGCCGACGATGCTGACGGTGTCGGGCTGAGCGACCCCGGCGGCCTCGAGGTGGCGGTCGTCGAGGTCGTCGACCCGCCAGCCCTCGGCGACCTCGTCGAAGCGATCCTCGATCTGCGGCATCAGGTTGTCGCCCATCGCGACCATGTACTTCTGGTGCTCGTGGAAGTGCTCGAAGCCCCAGGTCACCAGCTCCTCGATGTCCTCGGGGGCGTCGACCACCTCGCAGCCGGGGGCCCACAGCAGCAGGGCCAGGGCGAGCACGGCGGAGGGGCGGTGGGCCGACACGGGGTCTATTCTAGCTGGATCCGCGGGACCACCGCGTCGATCGTCGCCTCGCCGCGGCGCACGGACAGCTCCACGGTCGTGCCGGCCTCCCCGCGACAGCGCATCAGCACCTCGGCCAGCGGCATCGGGCGCGCGTCGAGGCCGCCGATCCGCACCAGCCGGTCCCCGGCGCGCAGGCCTGCCCGCGCCGCGGGTCCGTCCGGCAGCACCGAGGCGATCTCGGGCCCCTCGCCGGTCATCTGCAGCGACAGCCCGACGCCGCCGAACCTCCGGCGATCGAGGGGCCACAGCTCGTCCGCCTCGTCCCGCAGCGGGAGCTCCACGTCGCCCGCCCCGGCCTCGCCGGGGGCCAGCCGCGCGGGCACGCTGAACCCGTGGGCCTCGTGGAACGCCTCGACCCACACCGCCCCGGCAGGGAGCGCCGGCAACAGGAACCGGCCCCGGCCGTCGCTGCGCCGCACGGTGGCCGGCAGCGGCGCGCCGTCCCGGCCCTCGACGTGGGACACGAACACGTCGGCCCCGGCGACCGGCTCGCCGCGCGCGTCGACCACCCGGCCCGACGCGTGGCGCCCGAGCTCCACGTCCACCGTGGCCACCAGCGGGGGGCCGTCGGCGGCCAGCGTCAGCGGGACCGGGTCGGCGTGGATCGCCGCGGACAGGCGCAGCTCGTAGCGCCCCGCGAGCAGCCCCTCGAAGCCGAAGCGGCCGTCGGCGTCGGTGGTCGCGGTGGCGATCACCGGGCGGGTCGCCAGCGGGTACTCCGGAATCCATGGCTCCGGGAACGTCACCATCGCCTCGGGGGGGACCCAGCGCAGCTCGACCTGCTCACCGGGGACGCCCTCGCCGCTGACGGGGTCCCGCAGCTGGCCCAGGATCACCCGGTCGTAGCGGGGTTCTTCCGCCTCGCCCTGGGCCCGGGCGGCGGCACCCGGCAGGGCGACCAGCAGGGCGAGCGCGATCAGCAGGGAGGGCCGGCACCACACGCGTCGAGCCTACGCCCGCTCCGGCAGGTAGTCGAGACAAACAAAGATTGAGAAGTCAAATAGCCGACCTCACCGTCCAGGATATCGGGGGGCTGGAGGACGCCGCAGACGGACGGAAGGACCGTCCCGACCCGCTCGACCCGAGTCCAGCCGACCAGGCCGCGGCGCCTGGTGCTGCTCGCCGCGGTGATGCAGCTGGTCGCCCTCGCCGCGGCTTCGCTGGAGCCGACGGTCCGGGCAGCTGGGCGGCCACCGATACGAGCTGCGCGCTGCCGGGCGCGCACGCGAGGCGGCCCGCCTGATGCCTCGGGAGCACGGCCCGCGCACGCCACCGCCCACGGGGAGTCCGGGTGGCGCCATTGACAACCCCCGCTGGAGACGTAGGAGTTCGGCGGGAGGAACGATATGAGTCTCGACGAACCGACGGCCGCCCCCGACGTGCTCGGCGACACCCTGCCGGTGCTCGACCTCGACCACCCCGGTGCCAGCGATCCGGCGTATCGGGCGCGCCGGCTGCAGATCGCCGAGGCGGCCCGCGCGTTCCGCCGCGATCCCGGCGGGCCGGTGCCGCGGGTGGACTACGCCGAGGAGGAGCACGCGGTGTGGCGCCAGCTGGCCGAGACGCTCGGCCCGCTCCACGAGCAGCGCGCCTGCCGGGCCTATCACCAGGGGCGGGCGCTGCTCGATCTCCCGCTGGACCACATCCCGCAGCTCGGCGACGTCGGCGACCGGCTGGCCACCACCCCGGGCGGCTTCCGGCTGTGGCCGGTCGAGGGGCTGGTCCTGCCGCGGGTCTTCCTGACCCACCTGGAGCAGGGTGTGATGCACGCCACCCAGTACATCCGCCACCCCTCGCGGCCGTTCTTCACGCCCGAGCCGGACATCGTCCACGAGCTGCTCGGCCACGCGCCGATGTTCGCCCACGCCGACTTCGCCGCGTTCTCGCGGCTGATCGGCCAGGCCGCGCGGCTCGCCGACGACGAGCAGCTCGAGCACATGAGCCGGCTGTACTGGTTCACCGTCGAGTTCGGGCTGATCGAGGAGGACGACGGGATCAAGGCCTTCGGCGCGGGGCTGCTCGGCGGCGTCGAGGACCTCGAGCGGGCGTTCGGCGACCGGGCCGCGGTCAAGCCGTTCGCGATCGACGAGGTGATCGAGACCGACTACGACTACGAGCACCCGCAGCCGACCTACTTCGTGATCCCCTCGTTCGAGGCGCTCCGCGACCAGATGGAGCGCTTCGTGCGCCGCTGGCTCGCCTGACCCGGCGTCGCGC
Source organism: uncultured Rickettsiales bacterium (assembly GCA_964584075.1). Classification (GTDB taxonomy): domain Bacteria; phylum Myxococcota_A; class UBA796; order UBA9615; family CAYRNR01; genus CAZOYV01. The sequence goes on from CAZOYV010000015.1 coordinate 27,412, forward strand.
CAGCGCTCACCGCCCCGCGCAGGTCCAGCCGAGCTTGGCCTCCTGGATCCGCTGGTCGCGGCGCAGGACCCACCGCTCCTCGAGGGCGGCGTCCTCGCCCAGCAGCGCGGCCGGGGCGGGGCCGATCATCGCCATCCGCTCGGCGGCGCCGGCCGGGCAGCGCACGCCGGTGGAGAAGCTCGACGTCTCGGTGCCGTAGACCTCGCTCCAGGCCGGGCAGTCGTCCACCAGGCCCGCGTACCAGCCGGGGCCGGTGGCGCGCAGCAGCACGAAGCAGGGCGGCTCGCTGCAGTCGAACCCGGTGATCTCGACGGGCGGGGCGCAGGCCTCGACGGCCTGGCGCACGTGGGCCTCGAACGCCTCCGGCCGGTAGCGCTCCTCGACCTCGTCGGGCCACGGGATCGGGTCGCCGAACAGGGCCTGCTCCAGCTCCGCGCGCCGCGCCTCGAGCGCCTCGAGCTCCCCCTCGAGCCCGGCGATCAGGACCTGCAGCTGCTCGGCCTCCTCGGCGCCCCGCGCGGGATCGGCGGCCGGCGCCGCGGCGACGGTCCAGCGGCCCACGCCGTAGCCCAGCGCCACCGCCGCGAGCAGCCCCGCGATGCCGATCAGCACGTCGCGCGCCTGCACGGCTACTCCTCCCCCGCGCAGCGCCAGCTCGCCCGGATCCGCTGGGTCCGCGCGTCGAGCCGCTCGCGCTCGTCGATCCCCGGCGTGCGGGGATCGAGCCCCAGCACCGTGGCCATCGGGATCCCGCGCACCGCCACCGTCTCGGCGCCGCCGTCGGGGCAGGTCACCTCGAACTGGGTCCCGGTGGTGATCGGCAGGTAGTGGCGCGACCACGCCGGACAGTCGGTCAGCAGCTCGCCCATCGCGTCGAACTCGTGGAGCCGCACGACCATCAGGCACGGCGCCTCCGCGCAGTCGACGGCCACGAGGTCGCCGGGGATCCCGCACTCGGCGAAGGCGGCCTCGGCCCGCGCCGTGAAGCCCGCGGGGGAGAACCGCTCCTCGACCTCGTCGGGCCACGGGACCGGCCCGCCGCCCAGGTCCTCCTCGTAGGCCGCGATCAGCGCCTCGTGCTGGCGGACCCGGTCCTCGAGCTCGGCGACGCGGGTGCGCAGCGCGTCGACCTCGGGGTCGCCGGTGGAGCCGTCCGCCCCCCCGCCGGCGGCAGGGGCCACGCGCCGCCCGTACAGCAGGCCCCCCACGAGGCCGGCCACCGCCAGCACGATCACGCCCGTCCACCGGGAGCCCGGGTCCATCCACACCCCTCTCGCCACGATCGACCCATTGTGTCGTATTTGGAGGTTCGCGCGGGAGGGGGGCGCAGCGGAGCGGCCGCTACTCGTCGAGCCGCTGCGCGGTGCGGGCCAGCTCGAGGAACTCGGCGCGGTAGCCGTAGGGATCGTCCCCGCGGCCCTCTTCGGCGAGCTCCAGCACGGCGCCCCAGCTGGCCGTTCCGAGATACGGCGAGTCGCGCAGCAGCATCCCGAACGCCGCCACCGCGGCAGCGAACTTCAGGTCCCCGCTGGCGTCGGCGTAGCTCTCCCCGCCGTCGCGCACGGGGAAGCGCAGCAGCTCGCTGGTGTCGCCGTCCGGCTGCTTGTAGCGCAGCTTCAGCGTCAACAGCTCGCCGCTGTCGGCCGCGGCGCTGGGCTCGGTGGGAGTCTGGTAGCGCAGCTCGTCCACCGCGGGCAGCTCGATCTCGACCCCGGGGGGCACGACCTCGTACAGCGCGGTGACGGTGTGGCCGGCGCCGATCTCGCCGGCGTCGACGGTGTCGTCGTGGAACTCCTCGGCGGCGAGAAGCCGGTTCTCGTAGCCGATCAGGCGGTAGGCCTGGACCTCGGCGGGGTTGAACTCCACCTGGATCTTGACGTCCTTGGCGATGGTCACCAGCGTGGCGCTGAGCTCGTCGACCAGCACCTTGCGGGCCTCGTTCAGGTTGTCGATGTAGGCGTAGTTGCCGTTGCCGTGGTCGGCCAGCTTCTCCAGCGTGCTGTCCTTGTAGTTGCCCATCCCGACGCCGAGCACGGTCAGGAACACGCCGCCCGCGGCCCGCTCCTCCAGCAGCCGGACCAGCTCGTCCTGGCTGGTCTGGCCCACGTTGAAGTCCCCGTCGGTGGCGAGGATCACGCGGTTGGTGCCGCCCTCGACGAGGTGGTCCGCGGCGGTGTCGTAGGCCAGCTGGATCCCGGCGCTGCCGTGGGTCGAGCCGCCGGACTGCAGGCGGTCCAGCGCGTCGCCGATGCGGCGCTTGCCGGCCGCGTCGCAGGGGGTGGAGTCGAGCACCACGCCGGTGCCGCTGGCGTAGACCACCAGCGCGACGCGGTCCTCGGGGCCCAGCTGCTCGACCAGCATCCGCATCGCCTGCTTCAGCAGCGGCAGCTTGTTGTCGCTCTCCATCGAGCCGGACACGTCCAGCAGGAACACCAGGTTGCTGGCCGGCCGCTCCTCGCGCGTCAGCTCCCAGCCCCGCAGCCCGATCCGGACCAGCCGGTGGTCGACGGCCCACGGGCAGCCGGCGACCTCCACGTCGGCGGCGAACGGCTCGTCGCCGTCGGGGAGCTCGTAGTCGTAGTCGAAGTAGTTGACCAGCTCCTCGATCCGCACGGCCCCCGGGGGCGGCAGCGAGCCGCCCCGGAGGTAGCGGCGGACGTTGGCGTACGAGGCGGTGTCGACGTCGATGCTGAACGTCGACAGCGGCTCGCGCGCGGCGTCGAGGAACGGGTTGTGCTCCACGGCGTCGTAGGCCTCGGTGTCGTGGCCGGGCGCGACGTTGCTCTCCGGGTCCAGGATGAACGCGGGCTCGGGCTCGGCGGGCAGCGCGTCGGCCGCGGCGTCGACGGCGGCCAGGCCCGACTCCTCCGCGAGATGCCGGTTCTCGAGCCGCTGCTCTTCGAGCTTGCCGTCGATGCGCTCCCGTGCCTCCTTGCGTTGCCGCTCGATCGCCGAGACCTCGACCTCGGCGAAGCGGTCCTCGATCTCGCTGTCGGTCACCGGCGCCGACAGCGGCCGCATCCGCCCCGCCTGCAGCGTCAGCAGCGTACCGCCGCCGACCAGCAGCAGCAGCCCCGCCGCGGCGGCATACCACCACGCGGCGCGCGAGCGGCCGGGACGGGGTCCGGAGCCACCCGAGAGCGCCCCGCCCGCGGCCGCGCGGCCCGGTCCGTCGGCGGCGGATTCCGCCGCGGCCGTCTCCACGATCCGATCTCGCTGCGCGTCGGTCAGCGCTGGCGCGGGATCGGCACCCAGTGCGTCCTCCGCCAGCGCCATCGTGGCCCGCAGCTCGGCCACGGTCTGCCGCGCCCCGGCGTCCCCCTCGAGGGCCCGCTCGACGGCGCGCTGCTCGTCCTCGTCCAGCTCACCGAGCACGTAGGCGGTGAGCGTCTCGTCCGTCAGGTCGGTGCGCATCGCTCAGCCCTCCTGCGCCAGGTGGCCGCCGGCCCGCAGCTGCCGACGCAGCGTGCCCAGGGCGGCGGTGATCAGGTTGCTCACGGTGCCCAGCGAGACGCCCATCACCTGGCCGATCTCGCGGTAGCTCAGCTGGTCCTGGAACTTGAGGCAGAACGCCTCCTGCTGGTCGGCCGGCAGCGCCTCGAGGACCCGCAGCACGGCGCGCCGGGCCTCGCCCATCGCCGCCCGTGCCTCGGGTCCCGCGCCCCCGCTCTGTACCGCCTCGTCCCGGACGGCGTACAGCGATCCCATCCGTCCCTCCTTGTCGCGGACGTCCAGCGCGCGGTTGCGGCACACCGTGTACAGCCACGGCGCCACGTGGTCCTCGACCTGGTGGCGGTCCGCGGCGCACAGCTTCAGGAAGGTGTCCTGCACCACGTCGCGCGCCCGCTCGGGGTCGCCGACGAAGCGGGTGGCGTAGCGGATCAGCGGCCCCTCGTGGCGGTCGAGCGCGTCCCGGATGAACTCGGTGTGGCGCGCGTCGTCGGGGACCATCGTCTGCTCCTCCACCCGACCCTATGGGGTTCGGCGGCCCGGTTCCACCTGCATGACGATGTAGCGGCGGGAGTGTTCAAGCGACCGCCGGTTTTGATAGGGATCAGGTGGGCAGGAGGCGGCGGATGGCCGACGACGGACCCCCCACGCGCGACGATCGGCGGCCGGCCGGGGTGCACCCCGAGGCCACCACGCGCCTGGGGGGCAGCGACCCGGAGGTCAGCGCCGTGACCGAGGCGTGGACCGCCCCGGAGCCCTCGCGCCCCGGCGGCGGGCCGGCCGGGGGCGAGGCGCGCGAGCTGATCGAGGCCGGCCAGCAGGTCGATCGGTTCCGCGTGGTGCGGTTCCTCGGCCGCGGCGGGATGGGCGAGGTCTACCTGGCCCGCGACACCGGGCTCGGCCGCAAGGTCGCGCTGAAGGTGCTGCACCCCCGCTCGCTGGGCTCCCCGGGGGCCGTGGAGCGGTTCCTCCACGAGGCCCGCACCACGGCGCGGTTCAGCCACCCCCACATCGTCACCGTGTACGCGGTCGGCGAGCACCGCGGCAGCCCGTACCTGGCGCTGGAGTACCTCGAGGGCGAGACGCTGCGCCAGCGGATGCGGCGCGATCCCCCGGCGGTGCCCGAGGCGGCGCGCATCGGGCTGGCGGTGGCCGAGGCCCTGCGCGAGGCGCACCACCACCAGGTGACGCACCGCGATCTCAAGCCCGAGAACGTGATGATCCCCCGCGACGGGCGGATCCGCGTGGTGGACTTCGGGCTGGCCAAGGTGCTCCGCGCGCCCCCGCCCGAGCGCGACCCCACCGCCTCCGCCCCCGCCACCGCGACGCAGAGCTTCCCCAGCGTCGAGCCGTTCGAGTCCCACGGCGACGGGCTGCGCGGGACGCCCGGCTACATGGCCCCCGAGCAGTGGGCCGGCGGGGCGATCTCGCCGGCCACCGACGTGTGGGCCCTCGGTGTGCTGCTGTACGAGCTGATCTCGCGGCGCCACCCGTACCAGGGCCTGCACCTGGCCGAGGTCGGCGCCCGGGTCTGCGGCCCCGATCCGGTGCCGTCGCTGGAGGCCGAGGTGCCCAGCGACGTGGCCGAGCTGGTGGAGCAGTGCCTGGAGAAGGACCCGGCGCTGCGGCCCGGCGTCGACGCCGCGATCGAGACGCTGCGGCGGTTCCTCGTGGTGCGCGACGCCCACCGCGCCGAGGCCCGCCCGCCGTTCCGCGGGCTGCTGCCCTGCGACGCCCGCGACGCCGACCGGTTCTTCGGCCGCGAGACGGAGCTCGCCGCGTTCCTCGAGCGGCTGCGGGAGGTGCCGGTGCTGCCGGTGGTCGGCCCCTCGGGCGCGGGCAAGAGCTCGTTCGTCCAGGCCGGCGTGATCCCCCGGCTGCGCGAGCAGGGCCGCTGGGTGGTGGTCCGCGTGCGGCCGGGGCGTCAGCCGCTGCGGGCGCTGGCGGCGGGGCTGCTGTGGGGCGGGACCACCCGGGCCTCGCGGATCGGCAGCGCGTCGTGGGCCGGCAGCCAGAGCTCCTCGCGGCGGACGCGCGACCCCGACGCGTCGTCGGAGGACCTCCAGGTCGAGGAGCTGTCCCTGGCCGACGAGCTGCGCGAGGCGCCGTCCCGCGCGGCGCTGCGGCTGGCCGAGCTCGCCGACCGCGAGGCGTCGCGGGTGCTGCTGTTCGTCGATCAGCTCGAGGAGCTGTACACGCTGGGAACCGACGCCGCCGAGCGGGGGGCGTTCATGGACGCGCTGTGCGGGGCGGCGGACGACCCCCAGGGCCCCGTGCGGGCGGTGTTCACGCTGCGGGACGACTTCCTCGGGCGGGTGGCCGAGGGGGAGCGGGTCCGCGAGGCGCTGGGGCGGCTGGTGGTGCTGCGCAGCCCGGGCGTCGAGGCGCTCGAGGAGATCGTGCGGCGCACGGTCGAGGTCGAGGGCTACCGGTTCGACGACCCGGCGCTGGTGCGCGAGATGGTCGCCGAGATCCGCGGGGAGCCCTCGGCGCTGCCGCTGCTGCAGGTGGCGGGGCAGCTGCTGTGGGAGCGGCGGGACGAGACCCAGCGGCTGCTGCGGCGGGACGCCTACGAGGCGCTGGGGGGGGTCGCCGGCGCGCTGGCGCACCACGCCGACGGCGTGCTCGAGGGCCTGACCCCCGGGCAGGTCCAGCGGGCGCGGGCGCTGCTGGTCCGGATGGTCACCCCCGAGGGCACCCGCGCGGTGGTGCCGCGCGACGAGCTGCTCGAGGTGGCCGGCGAGGGCGCCGGCGAGGTGCTCGACCGGCTGGTGCAGGGCCGGCTGGTGCTGACGCGCAAGGCCCGGTCGGGGGCGCGCCCGGCCGGGGCCACGGGCGGCGGGGACGGCGCGGAGGTCGAGCTGGCCCACGAGTCGCTGATCGAGCGCTGGGACCGGCTGGCGCGCTGGCTCGAGGCGGGCCGCGAGGAGCTGGCGTTCCTCGCCGAGGTGGGGCAGGCCGCCGAGCTGTGGGCCCAGCGCGGCGAGCCCGACGACGAGGTGTGGCAGGGGGACGCGCTGCACGACGCCCGCCGCCGCGCCGACCGCCTGGCGCTGGTGCCGGCGGTGGTGCAGCGGTTCCTCGCGGCCGGGCTGGCCAAGGAGCGCCGGCGGCAGCGCGCCCGCCGGCTGGGAGTCGCCGCCGCCTTCGCCGCGCTCGCGCTGGTGGCGGCGGTGCTGGCGCTGCAGACCCGCGAGGCGGTGCGGCAGCGCGCCGAGGCCGAGGCCGAGCGCGCCGCGGTCCAGCGCGAGGCGACCCGCGCCGCGATGCGCCGCGGCGACCTGCTGGAGGCGCGGGCCCGGCTGCGGTCGTCGCTGGAGGTCGCCGACGCCCCCCTGGCGCGCGCGCTGTGGTGGCAGCTGCGCGGCGATCCGCTGCGCTGGACCCACGACACCGGCGCGGTGGTCGGCCGGCTGGCGTTCTCGCCCGACGGCGCCGTCGTCGCCGCGCCGAGCAACGACACCTCGATCCACCTGATCGACGTCGCCACTCGCGACACCCGCGTGCTGCGTGATCTGCAGCACCGCGCGCTGGCCGCCGACTTCCACCCCGACGGCCGCCGCCTGGCCGGCTCGGCCTACGACGGCACGCTGGCGGTGTGGGACCTGGAGCGTGGGGAGGCCGAGACGTGGAAGGGGCACGAGATCGTGGCGATGCACCTGCGGTACGCCCCGGACGGGGCCCTGCTGGCCAGCACCGGCTGGGACCAGGTGGTGCGCCTGTGGGACGCCGAGACCCGGGAGCTGGTGCGCGAGCTGCCCGGCCTCGAGCACCCGGCCGTCCACGTCGCGTGGGCCCCCGACGGAGCGTCCCTGGTGGCCGCGGGGATCGACGGCGTGGCCACCGAGTGGGACGTGGCGAGCGGGACGCTGCGCCGCCGCTGGCAGGCCCACGACGCAGCGCTGGCCGGCGTGGCCTACGCCCCCGACGGCCGCCGGCTGGCCACCGTCGGGTACGACCACCTGGTCCGCGTGTGGAGCGCCGCCGACGCCGTGCAGCTGGCCGAGCTGGTGGGGCACACCGCCCCCGGCCTGGCGGTGGACTGGTCCCCCGACGGCGCCCGCATCGCCAGCTCGGCGCGGGACGACACGGTCCGGCTGTGGGACGCCGACAGCGGGGCGCCGCGGGCGGTGTACCGCGACCACGACAACTGGGTCGACTACGTCCGCTTCGGGCCCGACTCGCGCCTGCTGGCGACGGGCTCGCGGGACTACACGGTGCGGCTGTACGACGTGCGCGTCGAGGATGACGCGCCGGTGGAGCGGGGGCACCGCAGCGGGGTCAACGGCGTCGACGTCAGCCCCGACGGGGCCCTGATCGCCACCGCCAGCTCGGACAAGACGGTGCGGCTGTGGAGCGCCGCGGACGGGACCCAGCGCGCCGTGCTCGAGGGGCACGGCGGGGAGGCCCACCTGGTGCGGTTCCTGCCCGGCGGCGACGCGCTGGCGTCCAGCGGCGCGGATCACACGATCCGGATCTGGGACCTGGCCGCCGGCGCGGAGCGCCAGGTGCTGCGCGGCCACGAGGCGCCGGTGTTCGGGCTCGACGTCAGCGCAGACGGCCGCTGGCTGGTCTCCGGAGCGTGGGACCGCACGGTGCGGCTGTGGGATCTGCAGACCGGCCGCGAGGAGCGCGTGCTGTACACCGCCCGGGGCGCGGTGTGGGCCTGCCGGTTCTCCCCGGACGGGCGGTCGGTCGCGGTGGGCTCGGACGACGGGCCGGTGGCGGTCGTGGACGTGCAGGGGCGCCGGTCCCCGCAGAAGCTCGTGGGCCACCCGGGGCGCGTGTGGGGCGTGGCGTTCGCCCCCGACGGCCGCCACCTGCTCAGCGGCGGCGAGGAGGGCGCGCTGCGCTGGTGGGACCTGGCGGCGGGCCGCGGGGCCGTCCTCGCCGAGCCGTGCGAGGGGGTCCACGTCGTGGCGCTGGACCCCGCCGGGACCCGGGCGGTGGCGGCCTGCCGGGACGGCAGCGCCCACGTCGTGGGGCTCGACGGCGAACCCCGGGCGGTGCTGCGCGGCCCGCGCGGCGAGGCCAACGGGGTGACCTTCGATCCCACCGGCGAGCGGATCGCGGTGACCAGCGACGACGGCACGGTGCGGCTGTTCGAGGCGGGCGACGGGCGGCCGTGCTGGGCCGGCCCGCAGGTCCGGCAGGACGGAGACGTGCGCTGCACGCTCGGCCACGACGGGACCCTCGAGGTCGCGGTCGGCGGCGCGGCGGTGGCGACCCACCCGGTGGGGGACGCCGCGCGGCTGGAGGCCGCGCCCGCGGGCTGCCTGGTGCTGCGCGGCGACGGACGGGTGGGGCTCTACGACCGGCTGGGCGGGCTGCGCGCGCTGCACGACAGCGCCACCGCGATCGCGGTGGACGGCGACGACCTGCTGGTCGCCGGGGGCCGGGAGGTGCGGCGCCTGGGCGCGGACGGGACGATCGCCGCCCGCTACCCCGCCGACGTGGGGGTCCGCGCGCTGGCCCCCGCCGGCGCGTGGCTGGCCGTGGGCTACGCCGAGGGCACGCTGGAGCTGGTGCCCACCGGGGCCGACGGCGCCGAGAGCGGGATCCGCTTCGAGGACGTGCCCTCGGGCCCGGTCGAGCGGATCCTCCCCGGGCCGATGGACACCATCGTCGCCGGCTACGCCGACGGTCAGCTCGGGATCTGGAGCCTGCGCTCGGGCAGCCGGCTGGCCCACCACCGGCTGCACGGCCCGGTCACCGACCTGCAGCTGCGCGACCACGTGCTGACCGCCGGGACCGAGCTCGGGGACCGCGAGACGCTGGACCTCGACGTGCTGTACCGCGACCACTGCGACGTGCTGCGCGAGGTGTGGGACGAGGTGCCGGTGGTGTGGGAGAGCGGCCGGGTCGTGCGGCGGGCCCCGCCCGGGGACCACGCCTGCGTGCGGTGAGCGGTCGGGCGGCTAGGCGTCCAGCTCCTCGGGGTCGGGGACCTTCTCGCCGGCGCGGTGGGCGAACAGCAGCTCGTCGAGCAGCGGGGGGACCCACAGGTCGCCGTACAGCACGGCGGGGTCCAGGACCACCACCGGCGACTCCCGGTGGGGCGTGCCCTCGAGCTCGTCGAGCCAGGTGGCCCGGGGGACGTCCTGCAGCAGGTCCTCGAACGGATCGAGGCCGTAGTTCAGATCGTCCCAGTCCTCGTCGGCCGGATCCGGCCACGACTCGTCGCGATACCAGCGAACCATGAAGCCCCCATACGGATGAACGACGGATGGCGATTGCTGTATGTCCGATCGTGGACGCGATGGCAAGTACTGCCCGGGGTTTTTTTTTCTTGTGACAGCTTGACGGCGTCTGGCACGGCCCCGAGCATGGCGGGCGATGCACCCCGCCATCGCCGTGCTGATGCAGCTGCGGCCGGGCCGCTCGCAGCACACCCCGGTCGACGCCGACTTCGGCCGCGCCCGCGCCCTGCTGCGCGACGAGGGCGTGCCCGTGGTGGTGGCCGCGCCCGGCGACGTCGCGGTCACGCCCGCGGGGGTCACCGTCGGCGGCTGGCAGCCGGGGGAGGGCCGCTGGGAGCCGGCCCCGCGGCGCCCGCTGCTGGCCGCCTACAACCGCCTCCCGTCGCGCGACCCGGCGGCCCACGCCGCGCTGACCGAGGCGCTGGCGCAGCGCGGGATTCCGCTGGGCAACCCGCCGGCCGTGAACCGGCTGGCGCTGGACAAGCGCGCCGCCGGCGAGGCGCTGGCCGCCGCCGGGCTGCCCGTCCCCGAGACCGAGACGGAGCCGGGGCGCTTCGCGGCGCGGCTGGCGGCGTGGGGCGCGGCGTTCGTCAAGCCCCGCCACGGCGCCCTGGGCCGCGGCGTGCACTGGGTCGATCGCCCCTCGCGGCTGGCCGCGGCGCTGGCCGACGACGCGCTGCGCGGCGACGAGCCCCTGCTCCAGCGGGCGGTCGCGCCGCTGTCCCCGGACTGCGCGGGGGCCTGCGTCCGCAGCTTCCTGCAGCGAACCCCGGACGGGGGCTGGTGCTGCGCCGGCCGCGTGGCGCGCGTCAGCCGCGGCGATCGCGTGGCCAACGTCTCGCGTGGCGCCCAGGCCGCGCCGCTGCCGGAGCTGGAGCAGAACTACCTGGCGGCCGAGGGCGCCGCCGATCTGCTCGAGCGCTACGAGCCGCTGGTCCCCCCGGTGCTGGAGCGGGCCGCCGGCGCCAACGCCGGGCAGGTCCTCGAGGTCGGCCTCGACTGGGTGATCGACGCCGCGGGAGACCCGTGGCTGATCGAGATCAACGGCAAGCCGCTGGGCAAGCTGCGCGAGTTGGCGCGGAGGGTCGGACCGGACGGCCCGTTCTTCGCCGAGCTGCACCACGAGGCGCTGCTGCGCCCGTTCCGCCGCCTGCGGACGCTGGCCACCGGCGCTACATGATCAGCAGCGGTCCGGCGGACTCGTACTCGATCCGCACCGTGTCGCCCGGGAACGCCGTACAGTCCCCCACCAGGCTGACCCCGCGGTGGGCCGAGTCGTAGACCCAGCCCCCCTCGCTGGGGGCGTCCGGGTTGCAGCTGGTGCCGTCGCCGAACGCGGGCATCGGGTCGTCGTTCTTGAACACCGCGATCGTCGCCTGGTCGGGGACCACGCTGAGCGAGAACCACTCGATCGAGGGGTGGAACAGCACCAGGTCGGCCAGCGCCGGGGCCAGCTCGGCGGGCAGGCAGTCCGCGCCGAGGTCCCCCGGCTCGAGGAGCGGTGCGAACAGCCCTTCGGTCCTGCCCACCGCGCCGAAGTAGAAGTCCATCGCGCACTTGGTCGAGCCCATCGGGTTGCACAGGTACTGCTGCTCGGGGGTCGCCGGCCCCTGGCCGGGCCCGATCACCGAGATCCGCACGTCGCCGACCACGTCGCGCAGCAGCCGCAGCATCTCGGCCAGCCGGCAGTCGCACTGCTCGTCGCCGTCGAGGTCGTCGCACGCGCCGTCGCCGAGCGCCTCGAGCGAGCAGGTGTCGTCGCCCTCGTCGGCCAGCACCACGACGTGCAGCGGGTTGTCGCCGCGCAGCAGCCCCGCGTTGGCGCCGTGGAGCATCGTCGGTCCGGTCGGCGTCTCCACCTCGCGGGGCAGGCAGTGGCACGCGTCGTAGTACTCGTGGCCGGGGTCCCACCATTCGCCGCTGCAGCCGTGGGGGAAGTCCTCGCGCAGGTCGTCGGTGGCCCCCACGAAGTCGCTGACGTCGGGCAGCGCGCGGGCCTCGCAGGCCGCCATCAGCGCGGCCTGCAGCGCCCGCTCGAAGCCGGAGCCGTGGATGCCCACGTGGGCCAGCTGCTGGAACAGCGCCTGGTCCGCCTCCACCGACGGGTCGAGCAGCGCCGGGGCGCTGCCGTGGCGGCGCAGCCGTCCCGCGGTGCCGACCTCGTCGTCGCACTGGGGGTGCTCGTCGGCGGCGCAGGGCCACGCCTGGGTGGTGGTGATCCCCATCTGCGTGGTCGACGACTCGGGCAGCGCGCGCACGAACGCGTGGAAGTTCTCGGTCAGCTGCAGCTGGGCGTCGGCCATCGACTCGCTGTTGTCGATGACCCACAGCATGTCGACGTCGCCGGGGCCCCGGGCGTCGAACGTGTCGGTCAGGATCGGCGCGTCGGGACAGCCCAGCACGGCCAGCGCCGCGGCCAGCGCGCCCAGGGCGATCGGGTTGGCGATCCGCTCTCGCATGGGACCTCCCCACGTCGATTCTACCCCGGATCGGTGTCGCGACCCGCCGCGACCTGCGTCAAGAGACCGCGAGATTCCGGTATGCTCCCCCCTTCCCGAGGGAGACCCAGCCGATGACGACCCCCGCCACCGACCGCCCCGGCACGATCCTGTCCCTGGAGCAGGCCCTGGCCCTGCCGTCCTGCACCGAGCGCTTCGTCCAGGAGGGCTGGCGCGTGATCCGCATCGAGTCCACGCCGCGCCCCGGCGCGAGGACCCCCGGCGACCCCAACCGCTACGCCGGCGAGGACACCGGCGACCCCGACCGGTTCTCGTACTTCGTGCCCCCCAACCTGGGCAAGGAGGCCATCGCGCTGAACCTCAAGGACGAGCGCGGCCAGGCGCTGCTGCGCCGCCTGCTCGTCGAGCTCGACGTGGACGTCTTCGCGGTCAACCTGCTGCCCAAGCAGTACGGCCCGCTGGGCATCGACCACGACACGCTGTCCGCCGCCAAGCCCGACCTGATCTGGGTCGGGCTGTCCGCGATGGGGCCCGCGTTCCCCACCGCCCCGGGCTACGACCCCGCGCTGCAGGCGATGCTGGGCTACATGGACCTCACCGGCGACCCCGACGGCCCGCCGATGGTCTGCGGCGTGCCGATCATCGATCTGAAGGCCAGTGACGACGCCTATGGCCGGATCTACAAGGCGCTGTGGCACCGCGAGCGCACCGGCGAGGGCACGCGGATCGACGTCTCGATGGCCCGCGCGTCGGCCTCGTGGCTGATGACCAAGATGTCGCTGGCCGCCCTGGGCCACGACCCGGCCAGCGTGACCCGCACGGGCAACGTCCACCCCGTCTTCACCCCGGTGGACGTGTTCCCCACCGCCGACGGCTACCTCGAGCTGGCGATCGGCAACGATCTCCAGTGGGAGGGCTTCTGCAAGCTCGAGCCGTTCGCCGCCCTGGCCCGCCCCGAGTACGAGACCAACGCCGGCCGCCGCGCGCGCCGCGACGCGCTGATCGCCGAGATCGCCGCGATCACCCCGCGGTTCACCACCGCCGAGCTGAGCGAGCTGTGCGTCGGCGCGCGCCTCGTGCACGCCCCGATCCTGACCGTCCACGAGGTGATGGAGCACCCCGCGGTGGCCCCCCACCTGCTGTCCACCACCGGGCCCGACGGCGCCGCGATCCCGATCGCCCCGTGCAGCCACGACACGCCGCACCTGCGGTCCTGCGGCGGCCAGCTGCCGTACCCGCCCCACTACGGCGAGCACACCGACGCGGTGCTGGCCGAGGCCGGGGTGGGGGAGGGGGAGCTCGCGGGCTACCGCGAGGACGGCGTGATCGCGTAGCCGCGGCGCCGAGCGCTCGTGAACCTGTCCCCTCCTGTCACCAGAGCGCCGCATCATCCCCGCTCGCGACCCTCGACCCGCCACGGCCCGACGCGGCGTCCAGCAGGTGGGCGGCGGAGGGGGCCGTCCCGGGAGCGGGTGGGCTCCTGGGAGGTGCTCGGGGGGAGAGGGGAACCCAACATGGACTGAATGCACACAGAATGCGCATTCAGTGGCACTTGGGGGGCCCAACCCGGGCTGAATGCACACAGAATGCGCATTCAGTGGCACTTGGGTCTGCCCTCGCTCCACGACCACCTTCCGCCAGAGAGCTCCCGATCGCTCGAGGTGGCGATTCCCTCTTCGATGCCGTGGCGACGGCGCCGAGCGGTTCGTCAGCGACGAGGCGCGGGCGTTCGAGGAGGAGGTTGCGAGGAGCTACCGCCCGCTGGAGCGCGCCGGCGGGTGGGAGCGCGCGGCGGCCGCTGCGTCGCTACCAGACCCAGTCCGACAGCCCCAGATCGCACTCGGTGGCCTTGAACTGGCCGGAGACGACCTCGTCGGCGCTGTCGAACTCGATCTCGTAGTCGCCGACGATGATGTCGTCGCTGCTGTCGTAGCGGGAGATCACGACGGTGCCGTCCTCGGCGTCCTCGCCGTTGTCGTCGTCGATCACCGGGTCGCCGTCGTCGCACTCCTCCTCGCAGGCGTCGACGTCGTACAGCAGCGACACGTCCCAGCGCTCGACGGAGGCGGTGAACTCCTCCTCGCCGAACTCGTCGTCCCAGTCGTACTCGGCCTCGACGCTGTTGTCGTCCTCGGCGTGGAGCGAGATCGACAGGTTCCAGTAGAAGTCGTGGTGGAGGTGCTCCACGGCGACCTCGTTGAGCTCCTCGCAGTAGTCGTCACAGCCGTCGTTCCAGTCCACGTCGTCGAAGTCTTCCCACACCTCGCAGGCGTTGGGCACGCCCGTGATCACGATCATCACGTACGCCGCCTCGACCCCGAAGAAGTCGACCTCGGCGATGTCGTAGATCGCGTCGCGGGCCGGCCCGACGGTGTCGCCGTCGACCTTGCCGTTCATCGTGTTGGGACAGCCCGACAGCCCGAACACTGCGGCGATCGCCGCGGCGGTTGCCAGCCAGCGCAGGGTGCTCATCGTCCACCTCCCGTTGCCTCTCGACGGTGCCCCCGGCGAGCGCGCCCCGATCATGCACCGGGACGCTTCCCGTGACAAAGGGCCGACGGTGGCCGCGCCAGGTTGCGCCCCTCGCACGCGGGCTGATAAAGGAGAGACCCCCGCCCGATATCCCGGGCGCGAGGGGGGAACGAGGACTCCACCATGTCGACGCGCATCGTGGCGAGCATCCGACCCAGCGCCCACGTCCACCTGGGCCACTGGGTCGGGTTCCTGCGGGAGCTGGTCCAGCAGCAGCAGCACGCGGACACCTACCTGATCATCTCGGACGGGCAGGCGCTGACCACCGGGCGGCTGGCCGCCAGCCAGCTGCCGGGCCGGGTCCGCGAGATCACCCGCGACCTGCTGGCCGCCGGGGTCGATCCGGCCCACACCACGATCTTCGTGCAGTCGCGGATCCCCGAGATCATCGAGCTGATGTGCCTGCTGTCGCCGTGGATCCCGGTCTACGCGCTGAGCGAGAACCAGGCGCTGAAGCAGGAGCGCCAGGAGCTGGGGCTCAAGGAGCTGACGCTGGGCTACCTGGGCTACCCGGTGATGATGGCCGCCGAGACGCTGATGTGCTCGCCGACGCCCCCGCAGCCCGGGCACGACCTGCGGGTGCTGATCGGCAGCAACCAGCTGCCCAACCTCAAGGTCGTGGCGCTGGCGGCGCGCAGCTTCAACCGCACCTACCTCCCGCTGTTCCCCGAGCCGACGCCGCTGGTCAGCGACCACCCCTCGCTGCCGGGGCTGTTCGGCCAGACGCGGATGGGGGTGCGCTACGACAACGCGATCTTCCTCGACGACTCGCCGGGCAAGCTGCACGCCAAGATATCGGCGCTGTTCGCCTCGATGGAGGGTCGCGAGGACGGGCCGGCGCGCCTCGAGCGGGTGGTGACCCAGTACCTCAAGGCGCTGGTGCCGGACTTCGACGACGTGGTGGAGATGGACAGCCCGGAGTCGATGGAGTACTGGCGGATGCGGGTCCAGCAGATCCTCGACGAGCTGATCACCCCGTTCCGTCAGCGGCGCGAGGAGCTCGGCGCCCGGCCCGGCACGATCGACGCGATCCTCGCCGAGGGCAACCGCAAGGCGCGGAGCAACGCCCGCAAGCTGATGGAGTCGGTGCGCGACGCGATGGGCATCGCCGGACCGCCGAGCGCGGCATGAACCCGGTCCGGGCGCCCCGCGGCGCCCCGAAGGAAGGACCATGAGCACACGAACCGAGACGCTGCTGGGCAACCTGGTGCTGGCCCGCGGGCTGGTGGAGGCCGGTTGCCAGGTGGTCTGCTCCTACCCGGGGACCCCGAGCAGCGAGATCCTGCCCGGCGTGACCCGCTTCGCGCAGATGGAGGGCGCCAACGTCTACACCGAGTGGTCGGTGAACGAGAAGGTCGCCTTCGACAACGCGCTGGCGGCGGCGTGGAGCAACAAGCGCGCCGCCTGCGTGATGAAGCAGGTGGGGCTCAACGTGGCGCTGGACTCGCTGATGAGCTCGGCCTACATGGGCGTGCTCGGCGGGATGGTGATCGTCAGCGCCGACGACCCCGGGCCGCACAGCTCGCAGACCGAGCAGGACACCCGCTGGGTCGCGCACCTGGCCAAGGTCCCGGTGTTCGACCCGTCCGACCCCGACGAGGGCCGGGAGATGATCGCGGCGGCCTTCGAGCTGTCCGAGCGCCACGAGATCCCGGTGCTGCTGCGGCCGGCGATCCGCGTGTGCCACGCGACCCAGTCGATCGCGTTCCGCGACGTGCCCCACGACCACCCCAAGGCGTTCTTCCCGCGGAACCCCGATCGCTGGGCGGCGACCCCGCGGTTCCGGCGACCGCTGCACGACCAGCTCAACAAGAAGGTCGCCAGGATCGCCCGCGAGTTCGAGGAGCTGGCGCCGTTCAACCGCGTCGAGCACCTGCAGGAGGACGGCCCGCTGGGCATCGTCGCCGGCGGCGTGCCGTACGCCAACCTGGTGGAGTGGCTGGACGAGGCCGGGGTCCGCGAGCGGGTCCCGGTGCTCAAGCTCGGCGCGGCCTACCCGTTCCCCGAGCGGCTGGTGGTCGACTTCGTCGATCGCTTCGACCGGGTGCTCGTGCTCGAGGAGCCCGACGCGCTGATCGAGACGCTGATCCCGGACCGCACCAAGGTCGTGGGCCGGCTGACCGGGCACGTCCCGGACTACGGCGAGCTGACCCCGGAGCGCCAGGCCGAGGCGGTGGCGCCGATCCTGGCCGAGGCCGGGATCGAGATCGCGCTGCCCGACCGCAGCGCCGCCGCGCGGGCGATCGAGGAGCTGGACGTACCGGTCCGGCCTCCGACGCTGTGCCCGGGGTGCCCGCACCGCGCCGCGTTCCACGCGATCCGCAAGGTGTTCAAGGGCAAGCGCTCGATCTACACCAGCGACATCGGGTGCTACACGCTGGGCACCAACCTCGAGGCGGTCGACACCTGCCTCGACATGGGCGGCGGGATCACGCTGGCCAGCGGGTTCTCCCAGGCGTTCGCGCTGGACGGGGTCCACCAGCCGGTGGTCGGCACGATGGGGGACTCGACGTTCTTCCACTCGGGCACCACCGGGCTGATGAACGCGGTGTACAACCGCTCGCGGATGGTGCTGGTGATCCTCGACAACGCGATCACCGCGATGACCGGGATGCAGCCCACCCCGGGCATCGGCGTCACCGCCGACGGCCACCCCGGCACGGCGATCCCGCTGGAGCGGGTCGTGACCGGCTGCGGGGTCGAGTTCCTCGAGATCGCCGATCCGTACGACCACGAGGCGTTCACCGCGGCGCTGGAGCGGGCCGACGAATACGCGCGCAGCTCGGAGATCGGGGTGGCGGTGATCATCGCCCGGCACCCGTGCGTGATCCACCAGCGCCAGGAGCCGATCGTGCACCTCGAGGTCGACCGCGACCTGTGCAACGGCTGCTACCTGTGCGTGACGCACTTCGAGTGCCCCGCGATCGTCCCGGAGAACCCCGGCGCCGAGAACAAGCGGGACCGCTGGGTGTCCATCGACCGCAGCCTGTGCGTCGACTGCGGGACCTGCGTCGCGGCGTGCCCCAAGAACGCGTTCGTGCCGGTCGAGGAGGTGTGAGATGGGCCACGTGGGCAACGACGGCGGGCAGTTCCTGATCGCCGGGATCGGCGGCCAGGGGGTGGTCACCGCGGCCTCGGTGCTGTCGCGCACCGCGACGGACCTGGGGATGAAGGTGCTGGGCAGCGAGACGCACGGGATGAGCCAGCGCGGCGGCTCGGTGGTCTCGCACTGGAAGGTCGGGACCTACCAGGCGCCGCTGATCCGCAAGGGCGCGGCCGACTGCCTGCTCGCGTTCAACGATCTGGAGGGCTACCGCAACCTCGACTTCGTCAAGGCCGGCGGCAAGGCGCTGTTCAACGCGCCGGACGGCCGGATCCGCGAGCCCGCGGCGCGGTTCCTCGCCGACCAGGGGGTCGAGGTCCAGGTGATCGACGCGCTGGCGATCGTCGCCGAGCGCAAGGCGTACAAGGCGCTGAACCTGCTGATGCTGGGCTTCGCCTCGTCGGCGGGGTGGCTGCCGTTCACCGCCAAGTCGCTGGAGGCGACGGTGGGCAGCTTCGGCAAGCCGCAGTTCCGGGAAGCGAACCTGTGGGCGTTCAACACCGGCGCCCGCATGGGACGGGAGGCCACATCGTGAGCGGATTCGAGTATCACCGGCCGGGCAGCCTCGACGAGGCCGTGGCGCTGCTCCAGGCGGCGCCCGATCCGGCGTTCGTGCTCGCCGGCGGGACCGACCTGTGGGTCCACCACAAGCTGGGCCACCTGCCCATCGCGGCGGTGGTCAGCCTGCGCGACGTCCCGGGGCTCGATCGCCTCGAGACCGACGGGGACGAGCTGGTCGTCGGCGCGCGGGTCACGCTGGCCCGGATGCTGGGCAGCGCGCGGGCCCGGGAGCACGCGCCGGTGCTGGTCGACGCCATCGGCTGCATGGCCAACGTCAACGTGCGCAACGCCGCGACGGTGGCGGGCAACATCTGCAACGCGTCGCCGGCGGCCGACACCGCCGGACCGCTGCTGGCGCTGGACGCCGAGGTCACGGTGGTGGGGCCGGACGGCGAGCGCCGCGTGCCGATCGGCGAGTGGTTCACGGCGCCGGGCAGCACCTGCATCGGGACCCGCGAGATCCTCACCGCGATCCACGTGCCGCGGCAGCAGGGGGCCGCGCGCTACGAGCGGCTGGCCAACCGCCGCACCGCGGACCTGGCGCTGGCGGCGACCTGCCTGCGGGTCGTGCGCGGCGACGGCGGCGGGGTCACCGACGCGCGGGTCACGCTCAGCGCGGTGGCGCCCACCCCGCGGCGCTCCGCCGCGGCCGAGGGGGCGCTGGTCGGCAGCACCCTGGACGACGCGGCGATCGCCGCCGCCGCGGACGCGGCCGCCGACGAGGCCAGCCCGATCGACGACGTGCGTGCCTCGGCGTGGTACCGCGTCGAGATGGTGCGCAACCTGGTGCGCCGCGGGCTGCAGGCGCTGGCCGCGGAAGGGGGTGCGGCATGAAGCAGCGGATCACCCTGCACGTCAACGGCGACGCCCACGAGATCGAGGTCCCGCCGCAGATGTTCCTGCTCAAGGCGCTGCGCGACGTGCTCGGCCTGACCGGGACCAAGTACGGCTGCGGGACCGGCGACTGCGGCTCGTGCGTCGTGGAGATCGACGGCGTCTCGATGAACAGCTGCCTGGTGCTCGCGGTGGAGGCCGACGGCAGGCAGATCACCACCGTCGAGGGGCTCGCCGAGGGCGTGCTGCCCGAGCAGCTGCACCCGATCCAGCGGGCGTTCCTCGACGCCGGCGCGGTGCAGTGCGGGTACTGCACGGCGGGGTTCCTGATGACCACCAAGGCCTTCCTGGCCGAGCACCCCGACCCCAGCGAGGACGAGATCCGCGCGGCGTTCGAGGGCAACATCTGCCGCTGCACCGGCTACACCAAGATCGTCGAGGCGGTGCAGACCGCCGCGGCGGCGCTGCGCGAGGAGGGGGGTGCCCGATGAGCGAGTTCGTCAACGTCGGCAAGCGGGTCCCCAAGAAGGACGTGCTCCCCAAGATCACCGGCACCGCGCAGTACATCCAGGACCTGAAGCTGCCCGGGATGCTGCACGGGGCGATCCTGCGCTCCGGCGTGTCGCGCGCCAGGATCCGGTCCATCGACACCAGCGAGGCCGAGGCGGCCCCCGGCGTGCGGCGGGTGCTCACCGGCGCCGACTGCGACGGCGTGGTGTTCGGCTTCGGCAAGGACAACACCCCGCTGAAGAAGGACATGGTCCGCTGCCACTTCGACGAGGTGGCCTGCGTGGTCGCCGACAGCGAGGAGCAGGCCCGCGCCGCGCTGAAGCTGATCGACGTCGAGTACGAGGAGCTGCCCGGGGTGTTCACCGCCGCGGACGCGCTGGCCGAGGGCGCGCCGGTGCTGCACGAGGGGCGGCGCAACCTGTTCACCAAGTACGACTACAAGCACGGCGACCTCGAGGCGGGCTTCGCCGCCAGCGACGAGATCGTCGAGCTCGACATCCGGCTGAGCCAGCACTCGCCCGGGCAGATGTCCACCAGCGGGTGCCTCGCGGCCCTGGACCACGAGGGGCGGCTGACGGTCTACACGCCCAACCAGGTGCCGTTCCTGATGGCCAAGGACTTCTCCGACGCCTTCCGGATCCACGGCTCCAAGATCCGGATCATCCAGCCCACCATCGGCGGCTCGTTCGGCAAGGGCCTGGACACCCACACGCTGGACGTGATCACCGTGCTGGCGGCGCTGAAGACCGGCCGCCCGGTGAGGATCGTCAACAACCGCCAGGAGGAGCTGCGGGTCTGCACCACGCGCCAGCCGTCGTGGGTCAAGGCGCGGATGGGCTGCACCAGGGACGGGCGGATCCAGGCGGTGGACGTGGACTACCTGTGCGACATCGGCGCCTACGTCTCGTGGGGCGTCGGTACGCCGGTGGTCAAGCTCGAGACGATCGCCGCGCTGTACCGCATCCCCAACGCGCGGATGCTGGCGCGGATGGTCTACACCAACAACCCGTACAGCGGCGCGATCCGCGGGTACGGCAACCCGCAGTCGACGTTCATCATCGAGTCGCTGCTCGACGAGCTCGCCGACCGGCTGGGGATCGACAAGCTGCAGATCCGGCTGCTCAACGCCAACGACCCCGACACCACCACGCCCCAGGGGCTGAAGTACAGCTCGTGCGGACAGAAGGAGTGCCTCGAGCGGGCGGCCGAGCTGATCGGCTGGGGCCAGGAGCGGCCGGCCCACCGGGCGGTGGGGATCGCCTCGGTGATGAACGTCGGCGGCGGCGCGCGGATCTACCGCAGCGACGGCTGCGGGGCGATCGTGCGGATCGACGACTTCGGCAAGGTCAGCCTGATCACCGGCACCACCGAGATCGGCCAGGGCAGCGAGACCGCGATGGCGATCATCGTCGCCGAGGAGCTCGGGGTGCGCCACGAGGACGTCTCGGTGATCAACACCGACACCGACGTCAAGCCGTGGGACGTGGGCTGCCACGCCAGCCGGACGACCTTCATCGGCGGCAACGCGGCGCTGCTCGCGGCGCGGCAGGCCAAGGGCAAGCTGTTCGCGTTCGCCGCGGAGCTGCTCGGCTGCGAGGCCGACGAGCTCGACGCCCGCGACCGGCAGATCTTCGTGAAGTCCGAGCCCGACCGGAAGGTCGACGTCGCCACCTGCGCGCGCAAGCTGCACTTCCGGCCGGGGGGCAACGTGGTGGTCGGCGAGGCGTTCTACGACCCGCCCAACGAGATGATGGACAAGCGGTTCTTCGGCAACATCTCGGTGACCTACGGGTTCGGCGCCCAGGCGGTGGAGCTCGAGGTCGACCCCGACACCGGCGAGACCACGATCCTGCGGCTGGTGGCGGTCCACGACTGCGGGCGGGTGATCAACCGCACCGCGGCCGAGGGGCAGATCGAGGGCGGCGCGGCGATGGGCGTCGGCTACGGGCTGACCGAGGAGCTGCTGCTCGACCGGGGGCGGCTGGTCAACCAGACCTTCCTCGACTACCGGATGCCGACCACGCTGGAGATCCCGAAGATCGAGGTCGAGTTCGTCGAGACCGTCGATCCCCACGGGCCGTTCGGCGCCAAGGGCATCGGCGAGATGGGGCTGGTGCCCACCGCGGCGGCGATCGCCAACGGGATCAAGGCCGCCACCGGGGTGCGGATGACGCGCATCCCGATGACCCGCGAGCGGGTCTACCGCGCCCTCCACGACATGCCGTACATGGAATGACCCCGCCCCCCCGCGGCCACGCCTCCGCGTGGCGTCGGAGGACGGTAGAGAACAGGAGATGACATGAGCTACGAGTTCCAGGGCTGGTACTTCGAGGACTGGGAAGAAGGCAGGGAGCTGTGGACCGCCTCGCGGACGATCAGCGAGGCGGACATCGCGGCGTTCGCGGGGGTCTCGGGCGACTTCAACCCGCTGCACACCAACGAGGTGTTCGCCGCCTCGACGCCGATGAAGACCCGCATCGCCCACGGCATGCTCGGCGTGGCGGTCGCCACCGGGCTGGCCAACCAGACCCGCACGATGGAGGGCACCACCATCGCGCTGATGAGCCAGACGCTGAACTACAAGGCGCCCGTGTTCCCCGGCGACACCCTGACCCTGCGGCTGACGGTCGAGGAGCGGAAGCTGTCGTCCAAGGGCGGCCGCGGCGTGGTCACGCTGGCGATGGACCTGTTCAACCAGCGCGACGAGGTCGTCACCGACGGCCACTGGGTGCTGATGATGAAGGCAAGGGGCTGAACCGCCCTTTCTGGATACAGGAGGTTTTCATGCGACTGAAGGACAAGGTAGCGATCATCACCGGCGCCGGCAGCGGCATCGGGGCGGCCACGGCCAGGCGCTTCGCCGACGAGGGCGCCAAGGTCGTCGTCGCCGACGTGGCCGACGACGCGGCGAACGCGGTCGCCAGCGAGATCGAGGCCGGCGGCGGCCAGGCGATCGCCGTGCACTGCGACGTCTCGAGCAAGACCGACGTCGACGCGATGGTCGCCAGGGCGGTGGACACCTACGGCACCGTGCACATCCTGGTCAACAACGCCGGGCTGACCCGCGACTCGTTCACCAAGAAGCTCAAGGAGGAGGACTGGGACCTGGTCCTCGAGATCAACCTCAAGGGCAGCTTCCTGTGTGCCCAGGCGGTGTGGCCGATCATGGCCGAGCAGAACTGGGGCCGGATCATCTCCACGAGCAGCATCGGCGCCGACGGCAACATCGGCCAGGCCAACTACGCGGCCTCCAAGGCCGGCGTGGTCGGCATGACCCGCACCTGGGCGCTGGAGGGCGCGCGCAACAACATCCTGGCCAACTGCATCTCGCCGGGCGCCACCGCCACGCCGATCTTCGACACCGTGCCGGACAAGGTGAAGGACTTCATGCTCGGCCGCATCCCGCTGCGCCGCTTCGCCGATCCCGGCGAGATCGCCGCCGTGCACTGCTTCCTCGCCAGCGACGACGCGTCCTACGTCACCGGCCAGAACATCCTGGTCGACGGCGGGGCCCTGATCGGCCTGTAACCTCGACTCGCCGGCCCCGCCTCCTACCTCGACCTCTCGCCCGAGTTCCACTTACTGTCCCGAGTTGTGCCAATTTCTGGAACTCGGGTCACCAACTCCGAGAATTTGGCGCGAACTGAGACAGAATCTGGAAGTCGGGGAGAGGGGAGGCTGCGCTGGTCCTGGGGGCACTCCCCGTCGAGCCGGAGTTGCTCCCACTCCTCGTCCACGTGCGGTGCCGCGAAATAGAAGGGACGCGCGACGGTATCACGACCGGGGTGGGCGACGAGCGAGCTCGGAGGTGGCGCGGTGAAGAGGACGGCGCAGGCGATCTGGCGGTGGTTCCGGGGGCTGAGGGTGGCCTTCGTGGTCTCGTTCCTGGCGGGGGCGGCGCTGCTGTTCTTCGGGTACGACCTGATGCAGGCGGGCGGCGCGACGGGGCGGCTGGTGTCCGCCGCGTTCACGGTCGTGAACACGCTGTACGTCGGGAGCTGGCTGGCCGCCTTGCTGTGGCCCTGCCCGCGTTGCGGCAAGCCGTTCATGTTCCGGTGGCGCAGTCTGTGGCCGCTCCACCGGGAATGCCAGCACTGCGGGCTGGAGCACGGCAGCCCGGTCGTCGAGCGGCGCGACTCCTGAGGGGGCCTGCGGTCGCCCCATCCGGGGTGCCCTCCGGGCTATCATGACGCCCTCGGAGGGTTGCCCATGACCACGCAACAGGACCTGCTCGGCCTGAGCGACGAGGGCGTGCTGATCACCGGCGCCACCAGCCTGATCTCGGTGTGGACGGCGCGGATGATGCTCGACGCCGGGGCGCGGGTGGTGATGACCGACCGGCTGGCGCCCGACGCGATGCGGGCGGCGTTCGAGGCGTACGCGGCCCGGTTCGGGGAGCCGGGGCTGGCGCTGGCGGACGGCGTGGAGCTCGTCGGACCGGTGGACATCCGCAACGCCACACCCGAGGACGCGAAGCAGGCGGGCAAGGCGGGGCTGCTCTCGGTGCAGGAGATGGTGGCCGCGGCCCGGGGCCACCTGGGCCGCATCGACGTGCTGATCAACATCGCGGGGGGGCAGGAGCCGGTGCCGGCGGCGGCGCTGACGGCGGACGTGTTCCGGCGCACGGTGGACCGGATCCTGATCGGGACGTGGAACGTGATCCACCAGTGCTTCGAGCAGGGCATGCGGGACCACGGGGGGCGGATCCTGACGGTCACCGCGGACGTCGACCAGGGGTACCCGATGATGCCGGCGATGGGCGCCGCGCGGAACGGGCTGACCTCGCTGCACCGCGCGATCGCCACGGAGTGGGCCGAGCACGGGGTCACGTGCTGCGTGATCGCGCCGGGGGCCACGGACACGCCGGGGCTCGACCGCTACCCGACCGCGGAGCAGACCAAGCAGATCGCGGTGCGGGCGGCCAACCTCGGGCGGCTGCTCGACGCCCGCGAGATCGCCTACCTGTTCCTGACGATGGCGAGCCCGTGGGCCGCCTCGGTCAACGGCCACGTCGTGGTGGCCAACGGCGGCGACAGCAACGTCACGCCGCTGTACCGGGAGCTCCAGCGGCTCCTGGGGGGCGATATCCGGGACGGTGGCTGACCCGCACCACGCGGCCCCGGTTCCCCGAGTCCCCAGAACCACGCGGATCCCGTTGTACAATATGGACCCTCGATCGTATGGAGGCGAAGCATGCCCGTGTCCCCGCGCGCGCTCCTCGGCCTGTCGCTGACGGCCGCCCTGGTCCTGTTCGGCTGCGGTGGGTCGGTCGAGCTCGACGACGACGACGCCGCGGACGACGACGCCGGCGACGACGACGCCGCGGACGACGACG
>CAZOYV010000016.1:0-51928 GCA_964584075.1 uncultured Rickettsiales bacterium
ACCGCCCCGCGAACCCCGTGGAGGGGCTGCTGCGGATGGACCGCATGCCCCACATCTGGTGCCCCGGCTGTGGCATCGGCACCACGGTGAACTGCTTCGCGCGGGCCATCGAGAAGACCGGCTGGGACCTGGACGACATCGCGATCGTCTCCGGCATCGGCTGCACCGGCCGCGTGGCCGGCTACGCCAAGGTCGACTCGTACCACACGACCCACGGCCGGGCGATCCCGTTCGCCACCGGCCTGAAGCTGGCCAACCCCAAGCTCAACGTGGTGGTCTACTCCGGGGACGGGGACCTCTCCGCGATCGGCGGCAACCACCTGATCCACGCGGCGCGGCGCAACCTGGACATCACGGTGATCTGCGTCAACAACTTCCTGTACGGCATGACCGGCGGCCAGGTGGCCCCGACCACCCCGCACGCAGCGGTGGCCTCGACGATGCCCTACGGCAACTACGACCCGTCGTTCTGCTTGCCCAAGCTGGTGGCCAGCTCCGGAGCGGTGTACGTCGCCCGCTGGACCGCGTTCAACGTCCGCCAGGTGAGCAAGGCGATGAAGGAGGCGATGGAGAAGCCCGGCTTCAGCTTCGTCGAGGTCATCGCGCCGTGCCCGACGCTGTACCAGCGCCGCAACCGGCTCGGCGACGGGCTGGACGAGATGAAGTTCTACAAGGAGAACACCATCAAGATGAACGGTGCCGACCCGTCGGACCCGGCCCTCGAGCTGGGCATGCGCAAGCCCATCGCGGTGGGCACGTTCGTCGACATCGAGAAGCCGACGTACCTGGACCTGATGAACGAGTACTACCGGAACAAGCTCGGCGAGAGCTACACCACCTACGAGGGATGACACCATGGCCACCACGGAAGTGAAGTTCGGAGGACTCGGCGGCCAGGGCGTCGTCATGTCCGGCATCATCCTGGGCAAGGCGGCCTCGATCTACGCCGACAAGGCCGCGACGATGACCCAGGTCTTCGGCCCGGAGGCCCGCGGCAGCGCCGTGAGCTGCCAGGTCGTGGTCGACGACGACCAGGTGCTGTACCCGTACCTGGTCAAGGCCGACATCCTCGCCGTCCTGTCCCAGGACGCCTACAACAAGTTCAAGGTCGACATGAAGGAAGACGGGATACTCCTGTACGAGGAGGACCTCGTGCATGTCGACGACGGCCACCCCAACGCCTTCGGGATCCCTGCGACGCGGTTTGCAGAGGACCTCGGCAAGAAGATGGTCGTGAACATCGTGATGATGGGCTTCTTCACCGCGGTGACGGAGCTCGTCCCCAAGGAGTCCGCCCTCGAGGCGGTCAAGGCCACGGTCCCGCCGCGGACGATCGAGCTGAACACCAAGGCCTTCGAGGCCGGGTACCAGCACGGCCTGAAGGTGTCGGGCAAGGCCTGATCCGACGATCGCTCGGAGGAGGGGGTCGGTCCCACCGCGGGCCGGCCCCCTCCGCGAACGACGCGAGGGGTAGTCTCAGCTATCTCGATGCGATCGATGAAACACTGAATACTGGATCAACGTTTCCAATATTGTTTTTCAGAGACGATCGTCACAAATCAGTGGAAGTTCGCCCTTCCCGCGCTTATGTATAGCTCGGACGCGCGAGCAGGAGTGCCTGGAACGTCCGGAGGAACTCGATGAGCTACGACACCCAGAAGATCCACGCCGACCTCAACGGGAAGATCGATGCCGAGATGCGCTTCGGCGAGTACGACCGACTGCTGTACTCGACCGACGCGTCGATGTTCAAGATCGAACCCACCGGCGTGGTGCTGCCCAAGAGCACCGAGGCCGTCGCCCGCTTGGTCCGGTACGGGTACGACAACGGCATCCCGGTGACCGTGCGTGGCGCCGGGACGGGGCTGGCCGCGGGAGCGATCAACCACGGCATCATCGTGGACGTCCACAAGTACATGAACCAGATCCTCGAGGTGAACCCCGAGGAGCAGTGGGTCCGGGTCCAGCCCGGCGTGTTCCAGACGCCGCTGAACAACCACCTCAAGCAGTACGAGCTGTTCTTCCCGCCCAACCCCTCGTCGGCGGACTACTGCACCATCGGCGGGATGATCGGCAACAACGCCTCGGGCGGCAAGTCGGTCAAGTACGGCGCCACCAAGCAGTACCTGCGGGAGCTGGAGCTGGTGCTGCACAACGGCGACGTCGTCCGGGCGCGGCCGATGAAGGTGGACTCCCCCGAGTTCAGGGAGCTGATCGAGGGCGACAGCGAGTGGTCGCGGATCAACCGCGAGGCCTACGAGCTGATCGCGGGCAACCAGGACGCCATCGCCGAGAACTGGCCGGACGTGATCAAGAACTGCTGCGGCTACAACCTCAAGGAGAGCCTCGCGGACGGCGTGTGGGATCCCTGCAAGCTGGTGTGCGGCTCCGAGGGTGGCTTCGCGATGGTCACCGAGGCCAAGCTGGGCCTCGCCCCGGTCCCCAAGGCCAAGCAGTCGGCGATGCTGTTCTTCGAGAGCCTCGAGATCGGCGGCAAGGGCATCGTCGAGATCCGCAAGTTCGGACCGAGCTGCTGCGAGATCATGGCCGCCGACTTCATCAACCTGGTCAAGCAGGACCGCCCCGACGTGGCGACGTTCATGCCCGACGAGGTCGCCACCGCGCTGCTGGTCGAGTTCGAGGGCCAGGACGTGGAAGAGGTCACCGCGCAGATGAACAAGTGCGTCGACCACCTCAAGGCCGAGGAGCTGCTGCTCGACGCCAAGGTGGCCACCGACGCCAACGACCAGGCCGCGCTGTGGGCGATGCGCAAGTCGGCGCTGCCGATCATCTACAACCGGCCCGGGCTGAAGACCCCGGTGACCTTCGTCGAGGACTGCGCGATCCAGCCCGCCAAGCTGCCGCAGTACATCAAGGGGATCTTCGAGATCTTCGACAAGCACGGCGTCGACTCGACGGCCTACGGCCACGCCGGCGACGGCAACATCCACACCCGCCCGCTGATGAACCTGCGGACCAAGGAGGACGTGGACAAGCTCGTGCCGATCGCCTCGGACGTGTTCGCGCTGGCCCGCTCGCTGAAGGCGACCTACAGCGGCGAGCACGGCGACGGCCGCCTGCGGGCGATGTTCCTCCCCGACCTGTTCGGGGATCTCTGGCCCCTGATGGAGGGGATGAAGGACATCTGGGATCCCAGGAAGATCATGAACCCGGACCGCGTGGTCAACCACGAGGAGAGCCCGCTGACGACCCACCACCGGATGGGCGCCGGCAAGTACCACGTGGAGCCCACGGGCACGATGGTCGACCTCGACGAGGTGCGGATCAACCTGGAGAAGTGCCACGGCTGCGGCAAGTGCCGCGGGTTCTGCCCGATGGTCGAGGCGGTGCAGGACGAGAAGGCCCTGCCGCGGGCCAAGGTCAACGTGGCGCGGGCCCTGATCTACGGGGACCTGGCGCCGGGCGAGAACCTGACCCGGGCCGATCTCAAGGAGATCCTGGATCTCTGCTACAACTGCAAGACCTGCAAGCTGCAGTGCCCGACCCACGTCGACACCGGCCTGATCCTGCAGCACCTGCGGGCCCACTACTACGAGAACAAGGGCGCCACGCTGGGCGAGAACGTGATCAGCAACGCCGAGCTGCTGGCCAAGAGCTCGGTGACGTTCAACCCGATCAGCAACTTCGCGGTGGGGATGGGCCTCACCCGCTCGGTGATGACCTCGGTGCTCGGCGTCGCTCGCGAGCGGTTCATGCCGCCGTTCGACAACCGCTCGCTGCGGTCCCGGATGCCGTCCCACATCGAGGCCGGCCACAACGGCAAGGTCGCGATCTTCACCGGCTGCTACAACAACTACTACAAGACCGACGGCGGCTACGCCCTGCTGAACATCCTCAAGGCGCTGGGCTACGACATCCTCATCCCCGACCAGCAGTGCTGCGGGATCCCCAAGGTCAGCCTCGGCAACTACAAGGACGTCAAGGAGGCGATCCGCAACAACGTCCGCTCGCTGAAGGAGGCGATGGACAACGGCTACACGCCGATCACGCCGTGCCCCTCGTGCTACCTGATGTTCCACGAGGAGGCCGTGGACCTGGTCGACGAGCCCGACGTCCGCGAGGTCGCGGGCGCCATCCGCGAGGCCACCGACTTCATGTGGGACCTGATGCAGAAGGGCAAGATCAACGGACAGCTGCAGGAGACCAGGCTCAAGGTCGCCTACAAGAACCCGTGCCACGCCAACGTCTCCGGCGTCGCGCCGAGCACGATCAAGATGCTGCAGAACATCCCCGGCGTGGACGTCACGCTGAACTACGACACCTGCTGCGGGATGGCCGGGACCTACGGCATGAAGGAGAAGAACTACGCCAAGTCGATGACCATCGCCCAGCCGATGATCGACGCCTTCAAGGCCGCCGAGGCCGACATGCACTGCACCACCTGCGGGACCTGCTCGATCCAGATGCAGCAGGGCACCGGCGAGAAGCCGGAGCACCCGCTGGTCGTGCTGGCCAAGGCGATGAAGGTCGCCCCCTGAGCCTGTAGGCGCCCCGCACGAACCGTCCGATCCGCCCGGTGGCCCCAGGAGGCACGGGCTGAACTGCCCGAGCCGCCCCCATCGTTCCGGATCTCGACCGCCGCCACTTCCTGCCCCCGTCGCCATGGTGGCCCAGGAGTCCCTTTCCACCGGGGGACCCCTTCGCATGGAGACGGTCCCGGGGGATCAGGGGCCGTCCGTCCGCTCCCGGCCGGCACGAACGGCCGGCGCAAAAGGGGGAGTGCGTCCGTCCGCTCCCGGCCGGCACGGACGGAGACGCAGCGGTCGCGAAGGAAGGAACGGGAGGAAGTATGAAACGAGGCGGGGAGGTATCATCGCGGTGTGGGGTGGCGCTCCGATGGATGGTGGACGGTGGTTGCGCTCGGCTGGCTGTGCGCCGCTCTCGTGCTTCCTCTCGCGCATGCAGGCGAGTCCGGTGAGACGAGTTCGGAAATCGAGCGTGGCCAGCTCGACATCGGCGTCAGCCTCACGGGCGGGCCGTTCTACCTGCTCTCCCCTCTCTCGTGGGGGGGATTCCAGATCGACGTCGAGCCGCGACTGGCTCGTGTCGAGGGCCGGCGTGTCACGCGTCACCTGTTTCTCCGTGTGACCGGTGGGGTGTTCCCCTCGTGTGTCGATCCCATCAACGACCGGCTCCTTCCAATCCGGACTGCGGTCGGCATCCTCGTCGCTGACGACTACTCCGGTTCACCGGTGCTCGGCTTCTTCTCGATCCGCAGTGGGCTCGTCGTGTGGCCCTATCGGTCCACGTCGAGGGGTGGAGAGGTCCACGTCGACGTACTCGGCTACTTCCCCATCGGTGGTGGCATCGAGGTCCCGAAGGACGGCCCGGTGATGTTCCACTTCGAGACCGGCGCGGTGTTCCCGGAAGCGCTGTGGTCCCCATTCGGCTGGCTCCCGATCTACTTCGAACTCGGCGTGGTCTTCCGTCCCGGAGAGCCCGCGTCAGCGCGCTGAACCGCTCCTCTAGCTGTGCTACGCTCCCCACCGGAGGTGCCATGAGCAGCATCAAGGTCGTCGAGAACCCGGACCACGACCAGCTCTCCGACCTCGGCGTCGAGGGATGGCCGATCTGGACCAAGGAGGTCTCGGAGTTTCCCTGGACCTACGACTCCTCTGAAACATGTTACTTCCTCGAAGGCGAGGTCGAGGTCACCCCGGATGGCGGGGAGCCCGTCGTCGTCGGCCAGGGCGACCTGGTCACCTTTCCCGAGGGCATGTCCTGCACCTGGAAGGTGCGCGTGCCCGTCAAGAAGTACTACACGTTCGGGTAGCCGGCCTCGCCGGCGGAGTCGAGACGAAGCAGCGAGCTAGTGCTCGCCGTGCTCCTCGTGGGGCGCCGAGCCGTAGCCGGTGATCATGTGCATGTAGTCCTCGATCACCGTCGGGCCGAGGGAGCACAGGTAGACGTGGACGACCATGAAGGCCGTCAGGATCCCGGCGAGCACGAAGTGCACGATGGCGATCACGGTCAGGCCGCCGAGGGCGTCGATCACCCCCTCGAAGGCGATGGGGTAGAGGTAGAGGATGCCGGTGAAGATCACCAGCGGCATGAACACGCCCATCACCGCGAGGTAGCTGAACTTCTGCATCGGGTTGAACTTGCACGCCGGCGTGGGGTGCGCCGGGTTCGGGGCCCCGAAGAAGTTGTCCATCGCGTAGAACTTGACCTGCCGGACCAGCCGCGGGCCGAGGTCGCTCTTGTTCGGCACGTAGTGGAAGAACCGCTTCAGCGCGATGTTGTACAGGACCCACAGCGCGAAGTCGCCGATCGTGATCCAGGCGATGGTGTTGTGCGCGGTGACGCAGGTGTCGAGCCCGCCGGCGAAGGCGAACAGTTTGGGCCAGTGGATCCCGATCCCGGTCAGCGCCAGGCCGCAGATGCAGGCGGCGTGGACCCAGTGCCAGAAGCGCTCGACCCCGGGGTGCAGGTAGACCTTGCCGTGCGCGCTCATTTCGCCTTCCAGTGGAAGAACATCCGCAGGCCACCGTGGACGATCGGGAACCCGAACGACCCCAGCACCATCAGGATGATCAGCAGGTCGAGGCCCCAGATCCGGTTGGCCCCGATCAGGTAGCCGGTCTCGCGGGCCAGCTTGCGGTTCTGCAGCTTCAGCAGGCCGGTGTCCTGCTCCTCGTCGCCCTCCAGGGCGGTGGCGAGACCCAGCAGCGAGTCGGCGCCGTGGCAGTCGTCGCAGGCCAGGTTGGCGGCCTCGCCCGACTTGACGTTGTGCACCGCCTCGGAGTCGGTCCCCTCGAGGTGGCAGTACATGCACCCGACCTTGGCCAGGTGCAGCTCGGCCTGGCAGAAGTACGCGGAGTGCTTGTCGGCCAGGCCCTCGTCGGCGTCGTGGCACTCGCGGCAGCCGGCCGCGACGAACGCCTGGGCCGAGATGCCCTCGGCCAGCGAGTGGGGGTCGTGGCAGCCGGCGCAGCCGTTGGCGCCGCCGGGACGGTGGCCCATCGCGGTGGTCTCGGCGCCGGCGTGGATCGCGTCCATCCCGTCGTGGCAGTCCCCGCAGTGCTGGGACGAGACCTCGGCCGGGTGGGGCAGCCCGGGCACGCTGCCGTCCCCGGTCCTGGCGGCCTCGGGGTGGCAGTCCACGCAGGTGACCTTCTCGTCGCTGTTGCGGTGCAGCGAGGCCGTCCACAGCTCGGCGTCGATCTGCGTCTCGTGGCAACCCAGGCAGGACCACTCCTGGGGCCGCCTGGCCTGGGCCGACGCCGAGCTGACCAGCCCGGCGAGGTCGCCGATCGACAGGTTCTCGAGGCTCACCGACTCGACGGTGGCGGCCTCGGGTTCCGACTCGGGCTCCGACTCGGGCTGGGCGGAGGCCGGACCTGCGGCCACGGCCAGCAGCGCGGTCAGCGCGCCGCCGATCCACCACCTCCCGCTCCCGGGAAAACTCTGCATCCCACGCACTCCCGTGCACGCGGACCGGTCCGCGAAGGCCGCCATGATAAAGATCAACGGCCCCCCCGTCCACTTCCGCTGCCGATGCAGGGATTCGCGCTGTCTGGTACGAGTGGATCGATGCGGGGGGGCTGCAAATGGTGGCCCCGCGGGGGCCGGCGGAGGTCGGCCGGATCATGCAGGGAATCGCGGGAAGAACCGCCCCGGCAGGGACCCGGCCCGGGGGTCCCGGCGGTGGGGGCGGCGCCCGAAACCGGATCGCCGCTGCGGTACCGTAGGGCGGTCGCGCCGACCACGACGTCGGCCGGACTGGGAAGCACACGTGAAGCTCTCGACCCGATCACGGTACGGCCTGCGCGCGGTGGTGGAGCTCGCTCGCCGCCACGGGCAAGGCACCACCAACATGCAGGAGATCGCCGACCGCCAGGCGATCTCGCGCAAGTACCTCGACACCCTCTTCAGCGCGCTCAAGGTCGCGGGCCTGGTGCACAGCCGGCGGGGCCTCGGCGGGGGCTGGGAGCTGACCCGCCCGCCGGAGCAGATCCACCTCGCCGACGTGTTCCGCGCCCTCGAGGGGAGCCTCGGGCTGGTCCCCTGCGTCGAGTACCCCCAGAACTGCGAGCGCGCCGAGGCCTGCGTCGCGCGCGAGATCTACGTCCAGATGCACGAGTCGATCCTGGCCGTGCTCGCGCGCTACACGCTCGCGGACGCGATGGACCGCCAGATCGAGCTCGACGCGCTGTTCGAGGGGGGCGGCGACCGGCCGGTGGCCTGCCTCGCGGGGGAGCCGGGCGGCTGCTGAGCGCGGCACCGCCGGGGGACCCCAGCGGCGCCGCCGCGGAGCTCACTGGATCGTGAACTCGATGAGGTAGGAGTCGGCGAACGTGGCGCTGAGCGTCTCGTTGCCCGGGCTGGGGTACACCCGGACCCACCACGGTCCGGCCTCGCAGTTCGACAGGTAGATGTACTCGTCCTGGCCGGCGCCGTTGTACGACACCGCCTCGAACAGGGCGTCGGGGCCGTACACGTCCAGGTCCCAGTTCAGCGCCTGGTTGGTCGGCACCGTGAGCTCGATCTCCAGGTCCTCGCCCTGGAACAGCTCGACCTCGTACCAGTCCCAGTCCAGCTGGGCGGTGACCGGGATCGGGCCGATCACGTTGTCGTTCTCGTCGCCCTCGAGGACGTCCTCCTCGGCGTCGATCACGACGTACGAGTCGTAGTCCTGGTCAAGCCCGCTGTCCTGCCAGACGTAGCCGACCTGGGCGGTGTCCCCGCCGTCGAGGCCCCACAGGTAGTCGAAGGTGTCGCCGATGCCCGGGTCGGACGGCAGCGGCACGTAGCCCGGATCGATGTACAGGTCGACCCAGAACAGGTCGTTGGTGGTCAGGCCCTCGTTGGTGATCGCCACGGTGTAGTGCAGCTCGCCGTTGGGGTCCAGCCAGCCCTCGGCCGAGTAGTACCAGTCGTACCCCTCCCAGTAGGTGAAGTCGTAGGCCCACAGGGAGCGGTTGTTGGGCTCGAAGATCTCGGACTTGTTGGCCGGCACGTTGACCCAGCTGGTCTCCACCAGCGCCCCGGTCAGCTGCGGGGCGGTGGGCGGCGCGTTGGGGTCGAACGCCACGATCGTGACGAAGTTCTCGTCGTAGTCGCCGTCGGCGTCGGTGACCCGGCAGGTCGCCTGGTACGTCCCGGCCGAGGTGTACTGGTGGGACGGGTTCTGGCTCGTCGAGGTGCTGTTGTCCCCGAAGTCCCACTCGAAGGTCACCGGCTGGTCGCCGCCCACCGACGCCGCGGAGAACACCACGCCGAGCGGGATGTTGCCGCTGGTCGGCGAGGCGTTGATGCTCAGCGCCGGTACGGCGTCGACCGGGTTGTCGGAGCCGACCACCACGGTCACCGAGGCGGAGTCGACGTCGCCGTCGGCGTCGGTGACCTCGAACAGCGCGTCGAACGTCCCCGGGACGTTGTAGGTGTAGGACGGGTCCTCCGTGAAGGCCTCGCCGCCGTCGCCGAACTGCCAGTGGTAGGTCAGGGGCGCGTCGCCGCCGGCGACCACGCCGTCGAAGCTCACCGGCAGGGGGGCGATGCCGCTGCTGGGCGTGGCTGCCGCGCCCGCCGCCGGGATCGAGTCCGCGGTGTCGTCGTCGCCGCTGTCGTCGTCGCTGACGTCGTCGTCGCCGACGTCGTCGTCCCCGACGTCGTCGTCGCTGGCGTCGTCGTCCCCGACGTCGTCGTCGCCGGCGTCGTCGTCGCCGCTGTCGTCGTCGCCGCTGTCGTCGTCGCCCGCGTCGTCGTCCTCGACGGGCCAGCTGTCGTCGTCGTCGTTGGGGTCCGGGCAGCCGAGGGCCAGCAGGGCCAGGGCCACGAGGCCGGCCAGGAGTGGACGCGCGTCCAGGTGCAAGCTTCCGAGGTACCGCATGATTCCTCCACCAAGGTGGCGCCTTCTCACCACGCCGGCGGGGGGTTTGTCAAGGGAATAGAAAGAACGGTACATAGCCACGACTATGTAAACTCGATGAATCAATGTTACACATCCGGCTCCACCTTCGCAGGGCTCCGGCCGCGTTCTGTGCATTGGTGGCGCTTTGATGTATAACGCTCGCTCTGTTGCCCCATAGGGGCAGCGTGCGTCCTGCGTTTCCGGTACGCTCGCCCGCCGGCGGGCGCCCGCGGAGAGCGACCTCATGAGCTTGTTCGCATCCACACGCGGAATCCGGCTCCCCAAGTCCGACCCGCCCCCCGGTCTCCGAATCACCGAGCTGCCGCCGCCCGGCCAGGTGGTGCTGCCGATGCGCCAGACGCTCGGCCACCCGGCCCTCCCCGCGGTCAAGCTCGGTGACGAGGTGCGCCGGGGTCAGGCCGTCGGAGAGCCGGCCGACCCGATCGGCGTCCCGATCCTGGCCTCGACCTCGGGGAAGGTCGTCGCCGTCGAGGACCGCCCCGGCCCCGAGGGCCGGGCGGAGCTGTCGGTGGTCGTCGAGGCCGACGGCGCCGACGCCTGGGCCGACGAGCCCGTCCTCGACGAGGGGGCGCTCGAGCTCGACCCGCGGGAGATGCTCGAGCGGATCCGCCGCGCCGGCGTGATCGACTCCGGGTTCGGCGCCGAGCCGTCCCACCGCGATCTGGGGACCGCCATCGACCCCCGCGGCTACGTGGGCGTCTCCGGGGAGCCGGTGACCCGCTCCGTCGAGCACCTGATCGTGCGCGCCGTCGACGTCGACCCCGCGGCCTACACGCTCGAGGCCGTCCTCGCCGACGGCATCGCGCCGGCCCGCCGCGGGTTCGAGGTGCTCAAGCGGATCCTCGACGCCTCGGCGATCCACCTGGTCCTGACCCGGGCCCGGGGGCGGGGCCTGAACATGCACGCCATCGAGCAGTTCTGCGAGCCGATGGAGATCTGGCCGGTGCCGGTCGATCCGTGCGCCTACCCCTCGGTCAACGACAACGTCCTGATCCAGTCGATCACCGGCATGGAGGTCGGGGGCGCGTTCCGCGAGCCGCGCGACATGGGGGTCGTCGTCGAGAACATCGACACCGTGGTCGCCGTCGGCGCCGCGGTGACGGAGAACCGGCCGCAGACCGACCGGGTCGTGTGGGTCTCCGGCCGCGTCCGCCACCCCAAGCTGCTGCGGGTCCGGATCGGCACGCCGCTGCGCGACGTGATCGCGGCCTGCGGCGGGTTCGCCGGGACCCCCGGCGCGGTGCTGCTCGGCGGCCCGATGCGCGGCCGCGCCGAGCACGACCTCGACGCCCCGGTGACGCGGCTGTCGGGGATGGTCACGGTGCTCGGCGAGGACGAGCTCGTCGAGTTCACCAACGAGCCTTGCATGAACTGCGGCGCCTGCGTCCGCGTCTGCCCGATGCGGCTGCTGCCCAACACGCTCAGCCGGCTGTGCGAGTACGGGGACTACGACGAGGCGCTCAACTTCGACCTGCTGACCTGCATCGAGTGCGGCTGCTGCACCTACGTGTGCCCCTCGATGCGGGCCAACGGGCACTACCTGCTCCACGGCAAGACCGAGGTGATGGCCAGGAGGCGGCGGACATGAGTCGACCGATGCTGACCGTCGGGATGGCCCCCCACCAGCACGGGGGGCGCTCGATCCCGAGCCTGATCCGGTGGACCTTCTTCGGGCTGCTGCCGGTGATCATCGCCGCGCTGTACCTGTACCGCGGCAAGGCGCTGGCGATCCTCGTGGTCGCGGTCGTCTCGGCCGTCGCCACCGAGGCGGTGATCACCGCGATCACGCGCAAGAAGCAGAAGATCCTCGATGGCCACTCGGCCCTGCTCGGCACGCTGCTGGCGCTGATCATGCCCCCCGGGGTCGCCCTCTGGATCGTGATGATCGCGGCGATCCTGTGCGTCGCGCTGGGCAAGATGGTGTTCGGCAACGCCTGGAACTACCCGTTCCACCCGGTGCTGGTGGCGTGGGTCCTGATCCAGATGTCGTGGAAGGCCGACACCGAGAACTACTACAAGCCGCTGCCGATGCTCGACGAGGCGGTGGAGCAGGGCAGCCGCTGGCAGCCGGGGGCCGACCCGCTGGCGGCCTCGCAGGTGCTGCCGGCGATCGGGTCTCGGGCCAACATGAACGAGCTGTTCTGGGGCGATCACCCCGGGGCGATCGGGACCACCTCGGTGGCGGCGATCCTGCTCGGCGCGCTGATCCTGATCGGGATGCGGATCATCCCCTGGCAGGTGCCCGTCGGGTTCCTCGGGGCGGCCTGGCTGTTCGGCTACGTGTTCCACCAGATGGACCCGATGCTGTACCCGCCGCCGAGCTTCTCGCTGATGATCGGGGGGCTGTTCTTCGCCGCGGTGTTCCTCGCCACCGAGTGGGTCACGTCCCCGGTGACGGGGTGGGGGATGCTGCTGTACGGCATCGGGGCCGGCGTGCTGACGCTGATCATCCGCTACTGGGGCACGGCCGGCGAGGGCGCCTACTTCGCGATCCTGATCATGAACGCGGCGACCCCGCTGTTCGACCGCATCGCGCCGATCCCGTTCGGCAGGAGGCTGAAGGCCAATGCGTGAGATCCTGCACATGGTCGTGGTGCTGTTCCTCACCGCCGCCGTCTCCGGCGGGGCGCTGGCGCTGGTCTACAACGGGACCAAGGACACCATCGCCGAGCAGACGCTCAAGAACGTCAAGGAGCCCGCGATCCGCGAGATCTTCGACGGCCTGGACAACGACCCGGTGGCCGAGCGGATGGAGATCCCGGTGGGCGAGGACCAGGTGGTGGTGGCGTTCCCCGCCAAGCAGGGCGGCCAGCTGATGGGCGTCGCGGTCGAGGGCTCCGGCAAGGGCTACGGCGGGGACGTCAACGTGATGGTCGGCGTCGCCCCCGACGGCACGCTACGGGGCATCGGCATCACGGGGCACAGCGAGACCCCTGGGCTCGGCGCGCGCTGCACCGAGGACGGGTTCCGCAGTCAGTTCGCCGGCATGGCCTACGACGGCGGCGTCGGTGGCCAGGTCGAGGCCATCACCGGCGCGACGATCACCACCAACGCGGTGATCGCGGCGGTGGACTCGGCGACCGCGACCTACGAGGCGAACGAGGACGAGCTGACCAAGTGAGCGGCGGCCCCCGCGGGGGCTGACGAGGAAAGGAGACGACCATGGCATCGGTCGTCAAGGAGTTCAGCAAGGGGCTGTGGGAGATCATCCCGCCGTTCCGCCTGGTGCTGGGCCTGTGCCCCGTCCTGGCCGTCACCACGGCCGCGTTCAACGGGCTGGGGATGGGGCTGGCCACCACCTTCGTGCTGACCTGCTCC
Source organism: uncultured Rickettsiales bacterium (assembly GCA_964584075.1). Taxonomy (GTDB): domain Bacteria; phylum Myxococcota_A; class UBA796; order UBA9615; family CAYRNR01; genus CAZOYV01. The sequence goes on from CAZOYV010000016.1 coordinate 13,214, forward strand.
AACATCCTGGTGTCCCTGCTGCGCAAGGTGATCCCGCGCAAGGTGCGCATCGCGGTGTTCATCGTGATCGTCGCGACGTTCGTGGTGATCACCGAGCTGGTGATGAAGGCCTACGCGTTCGGGCTGTCCCAGAGCCTGGGGATCTTCATCCCGCTGATCGTGGTGAACTGCATCATCCTCGGCCGCGCCGAGGCGTTCGCCAGCAAGAACCCCGTCCACCTCGCCGCCGCCGACGGCCTGGGCATCGGGCTCGGCTTCACCATCTCGCTGACCTTCCTGGCCTCGATCCGCGAGATCTTCGGCGCCGGCACCTTCTTCGGCATCGCGCTGTTCGGCGAGGCGTTCAAGCCGTTCGAGGCGATGGTCAAGCCCCCGGGCGCGTTCGTCTGCCTGGGGCTGATCCTGGCGCTGATGAACCTCTACAACATCTGGAACGAGCGTCGCGGCGGGCGCAAGCTCGAGGCCGACGACCACATCGGCGTGGAGGCCGCGTAACCGATGTCGGACATGATCCTGCTGGTCGTCGGGGCGATCCTCGTCAACAACATCCTGCTGATGAAGTTCCTCGGGAACTGCCCGTTCCTGGGGTGCTCGCAGAAGATGAGCACCGCCACCGGGATGTCGGCGGCGGTGGTGTTCGTGATGACGCTCGCGGGCGTGATCACCTGGATCGTGTGGCAGGCGCTGCTGGTCCCGCTGGGGCTCGAGTACCTGCGCACGATCGCGTTCATCCTGGTGATCGCCGCGCTGGTCCAGCTCGTCGAGATCGTGCTGCAGAAGCTGTCGCCGGGGCTGTACAAGGCGCTGGGCATCTTCCTGCCGCTGATCACCACCAACTGCGCCGTGCTCGGCGTGGCGGTGATCAACATCGACAAGGAGTTCAACTTCCTGGAGACGACGGTGTTCAGCTTCGCCTCGGCGCTGGGCTTCGGCCTGGCGCTGGTGCTGTTCGCCGGGCTGCGGGAGCGGATGGCGATCTCGGCGGTGCCCCGGGCGATGCAGGGGACGCCGATCGGACTGATCACCGCGGGGCTGCTGGCGCTGGCGTTCGCCGGCTTCGCGGGCCTGGTGTAGGGGGCGAGGAGGACCGATGATCACGGCCGCCATGGTACTGGGAGCGATCGGGCTGGTCGCCGCCCTGGGTCTGGGCATCGCGGCGAAGGTGTTCGCCGTGTACGTCGACCCCAACGTCACCGCCATCGAGGACGAGCTGCCGGGCGCCAACTGCGGCGGCTGCGGCTATGCGGGCTGCTCGGCGTGCGCCGAGGCGATCGCCAAGGGCAAGGCCCCGGCCAACGCCTGCATCGTCGGCGGCGACGAGGTCGCCGAGAAGGTCGCGGCGATCATGGGCGTCGAGGTCGGCGCCAGCGAGAAGCTGGTGGCCCAGGTGGGCTGCCGCTACGGGGTCGACAAGGCCGCGCAGCGGTACGTCTACGCGGGGATCCAGGATTGCCGCGCCGAGGCGCTGATCGGCGGCGGGGTCAAGGAGTGCCCGATCGGGTGCCTGGGGCTGGGCAGCTGCATGCGCGCCTGCCCGTTCCATGCGATCACGATGAGCGACGAGGGGCTGCCGGTGGTCGATCCCGACCTGTGCACCGGCTGCGGCACCTGCGTTCGGACCTGCCCCAAGGGCATCATCCAGCTGCACGGCAAGTTCAGCGACCTGCAGACCGTGCACTGCCACGGGGAGTGCACCGCGCCGTGCCAGCGGACCTGTCCCGCGCAGATCAACATCCCGGCCTACATCCGCGCCGTGGCCGACGGCCAGTTCGAGAAGGCCGTGCGGATCATCAAGGAGCGCAACCCGCTGCCGCTGGTCTGCGGCCGCGTCTGCCCCCACCCGTGCGAGGCCGAGTGCCGCCGCAACCTGGTGGACGAGCCGATCAACATCAACCACATCAAGCGCTTCGCCTCCGACTACGAGATGAACTCGGGCAAGCGCATCACCTACTCCAAGATGCCCCCCAGCGGCCGCAAGGTGGCGATCGTCGGCGGCGGCCCGGGCGGGCTGACGGCGGCGTTCTACCTGTCGCGCCTGGGGCACCAGTGCACGATCCACGAGGGCATGCCCAAGCTCGGCGGGATGCTGCGCTACGGGATCCCGCAGTACCGGCTGCCCAAGGCCGAGGTCCTCGACTGGGAGATCCAGGGGATCATCGACATGGGCGTCGAGGTCCACCTCGAGTCGCGGCTGGGCCGCGACTTCACGCTGGAGTCGCTGAAGGCCGACGGCTACGACGCGGTGCTGGTCGCGATCGGCGCGTGGGGCAGCCGCAACATGCGCGTCGAGGGCGAGGATCTCGAGGGCGTCTCCGCCGGGACCGACTTCCTGATCAACCGCGGGCTCGAGCAGGAGACCCCGATCGGCGAGCGCGTGGTGATCGTCGGCGGCGGCAACACCGCCATCGACTGCGCCCGCACCAGCTGGCGGCTGGGGGCCAAGGAGGTCACCGTCCTGTACCGCCGGACGCGCAAGGAGATGCCGGCCAACGACATCGAGGTGGTCGAGGCGGACCACGAGGAGGTCAAGTTCCACTTCCTGGCCGCGCCCACCGGCTTCCGCGGCGAGGACGGCGTGGTCAAGGAGATGGAGTACATCCGGATGGAGCTCGGCGAGCCCGACGCCTCCGGCCGCCGCCGGCCGGTGCCGATGGAGGGCTCGGAGACCCTGCTGGGGGTCGACACCGTGTTCGCCGCGATCGGCCAGTTCCCCGACCTGGACTGCCTCTCCGAGGGCGAGAGCAAGATCGGCCCCGAGCTGGAGCTGACCCGCTGGAACAGCATCATCGGCGACGAGACCACGATGCAGACCAACGTGCCGTGGATCTTCACCGCCGGCGACTGCCGCCGCGGGGCGGCCACGGTGGTCGAGGCGATCGGCGACGGGCGCAAGGCGGCCGTGGGGATCCACGAGTACCTGTCCGGGCTCGCGGTCAAGCCCAGGACGATCGTCGACGGGGCCCGGCCGTACGAGAAGGGCGATCCGATCGTCAACATCGAGAGCCCGGCCGACGTGCACCGCGTCGAGCGCGACACCGATCGCGTGCACATGAACGAGCTGCCGGTCGACGAGCGGCGCCTGAGCTTCGTCGAGGTGGAGACCGGGCTGCTGCGGGAGCAGGCCCAGCGAGAGGCCGAGCGCTGCCTCGACTGCGGGCTGATCTGCTACCGCCAGACGGCGGCCGAGGACGAGCGTGGCGTGCGCAAGGACCAGTACGCAGCGTCGTTCGAGGACGCGGGGTAGCGGCGCTCAGGACGCCGCGGGCCCGGCCCTCCCGGGCTCCTCCCGCTCCAGCGAGAGCAACGACCCACGGGCCGTGATCTGGGAGATGCGCGGGGTGAAGGCCGAGCGCCGGCCCAGCCGCCGTCCCACCAGCGCCACCACGCCGAGGCTGACGAGCAGCGCAGCGACCGCACCGATCGCGGCGGCGAGGTCGGGATCGAGGCCCGCGCCGCCGCCCCCGAAGTGGCCCGCCATCGCGCCGGCGATCAGCGCCACCGCGGGCAGGAAGTACAGCAGCCCGGCCGCCCCCACGATCGAGCTCCCCGGCAGCGAGACCGCGACGCGGTCGCCGGGGCGCGCGCCGATCGGGTTGGTGGCCTGCACCTCGGTGCGCTTGGCCGTCCCGCCGAGCGCGGTGCAGGTACCCTTCGCGGAGCACTTGTGGCACGCCTCGGCGCGCGTGGCGACGACGATCGCGAGGTCGCCCTCGACGCGGGCGACGATCCCCTCTTCGATGCACTCCATGGCGACCCTACGATACGCATTCGGAGCCGGAACACCAGCGCAGATGTGATATCGTGCCGCGCTGCGGAGGGGCGAGATGCCCAAATCGAGGAACACGCGGAAGAAGAAGAAGCGTCGCGGCGGTGACGGCGGCAAGGGCGGCGGCGGCGGCTCGATGCTGTCGATGCGGTCCACGATGAAGCGCGCCGCGAGCAGCGTCTCCGGCGGGGGCGCGCAGGCGGAGCGGAGCAAGGCGTCGAGCGTGTGGTCGACGGTGCTCACGATCGTCCTGCTCGCGGCGGCCGCGGCGATCCTGTACTGGCGCTTCCTGCGGTGAGTGCCGCGCGCTCGCGCGCGCTTTCAGGACGCGCCGCGTGACCTCGCGCGGGCGCGATTCGTTCATCGTGTGTTCCTTGACAGGGATCGCGGCGGGGCGGCATCCTCACCCTGCCCCGATCCCAGCGACAAGAAGGGGGTACTTCCATTGCGTCGCGCGCTGATGTCGATTGCCCTGCTCGTGCCCCTCGTCCTCGTGACGCCCCCGGCCCGTGCCGGCGACGCCAAGGCGGTGGTCGTCGAGTTCCAGCCGGCCACCGATGACGACGCCGGGATCGCCTACCTGCTGTACAGCAGCGTCGCCGAGGAGCTGCTCTCCTCCGGCCGTGGCGATCTGGTCGCCGGCGAGGACGTGGAGATGTACCTCGGCAGCGCGGCGGCGGGCTGCGAGTCCAAGCAGTCCTGCCTGGACAAGCTCGCCGAGCGCTTCGGCGCCAGCACCGGCGTGTTCGCCCGTATCGCTCGCAACGGCACCTCGATCGAGGTCAACCTGAGCTTCGTCTCCACCGCCAGCGGTCGCACCCTGGACCGCGTCGACCGGGAGTTCGCCGCCGGGAGCGAGGGGGAGCTCACCGGCCTGATCCTCGATCGCCTCGACGACAGCCTCGCCGCGGCGGCCGCCGACGACGAGGAGGCCGTCGACTGGGAGGAGGACCGCGACGCCGGGCCCAGCGGCGTGTCGGTCTACCGGGACGGCGATCGGGACGACGATCGAGCCGATACGTCGGACCGCCGAGACCGAGACGACGATCGGGACCGCGACCGAGACCGAGATCGAGACGACGATCGCGACCGAGACCGAGACCGAGATCGAGACGACGATCGCGACCGAGACCGAGACCGAGACCGAGATCGAGACGACGATCGCGACCGAGACCGGGATCGAGATCGAGACGACGATCGGGACCGCTACCGGGACCGGGATCGAGACCGGGATCGGTCCATCTCGTCGGATCGAGATCGCGACCGGGATCGCGACCGGGACGAGGATCGCGACCGGGACGAGGATCGCTACCGCGATCGAGATCGCGACCGGGATCGCGACCGGGACGAGGATCGCGACCGGGATCGCGACCGGGACGACGACCGGACCGATCGCTCGGACCGCGACGACGACAGGGCGGACCGCGACCGGGAGCGGGAGCGCAAGCGGGAAGAGGACCGCCTGCGCAAGGAGGAGGAGCGCCGCAGGAAGGACGAGGAGCGCCGCAAGAAAGACGAGGAGCGCCAGAAGGACCGCGATCGGAGGCGGGATCGGGACCGGGATCGGGATCGGGACGCGGACGCCCGCCGGGACGACGACAAGCCGCTGATCGACCCGGTCCTGCTCGAGTCGTTCGACGACGGCGACGACGCCCGCTACGACGAGACCGGCCGCAGCGGCGCGGGCGAGATGAGCTTCGAGGAGGCCCAGGACAAGGGCATGAGCGCGGTGGAGTACAACCAGTTCATGCGCTCGGGGGTCTCGTTCGACTCGTGGCAGACGCGCCGCTTCAGCCACAAGGGGCGGTTCCACCTGCGCTTCGCCGGGTTCTACGCCATGGGCGGCCTGGACATGTACTACTCGGAGCGCACCGTGCTCAACTCCCAGGAGGTCCTCGAGCGCTACTGGTGGCAGTCGTTCGGGATGCGCGCGGCCAGCGGCGGGGGCACCCTCGGGATCGGCTTCGGCGTCGCCGCGCCGGTGGACATCAGCGCGGAGTTCTCCCTGTTCTACGGGGACCAGTGGCTGCTTCGCGAGTACCGCAACCCCGACGGCTCGCAGAGCACGATCGGCACCCACGACGCGGACAACCCGATCCCCCGTGGTCCGGCGATGCACTTCATGATCGAGCCCAAGGCCCGGTTCTACTTCACCCCGTACAAGGCGGTGAAGCCGTACGGCGGGGTCGGGGTCGCGCTGATCTTCATGCCGCCGTTCGAGGTTCCCGAGGAGTGGGCCCAGGATCGACCCGCGACCTTCGTGCTCGGGATCGAGCCGGCCCTCGGCGTCCAGTTCGACACGCCGATCGGGCTCGGGTTCTTCATCGAGGCGCCGTTCACCGCCTTCCTCGCCACCGACCACGGGATCGAGCAGGGGACCTCGGGGAGCACCGCCTACCTCTCCGAGGAGGAGAAGAACACGCCGCCGCCGGCCAACGAGGTCCCGCGCTTCATGCTGCGCGCCCAGGTCGGCGTCCAGATCCGCATGTAGCGGAGCCCGCGTAGAACGCTAGCGAGTCTCCACCCCGAAAACCGGGACGGGAACTAGCGAACGATGTAGACCAGGTCCCCGAGCCCGGTCTCGGGGGTGTACACCTGCCCGCCGTCGTCGCGGCCATCCGGGCCGACGCTGTACAGCACCAGGGCCGTCGGGTCCCAGCTCGGGACCCGGAGCTGCAGGGCGCCTCCGTCGCTCCACGGGTCGGGGACCGGCTCGGGTGCCAGATCGGGGACCACCTCGTCCCAGCTCGAGGGGTGGCGGCCCCGCTCGGCGTGGAACGTCTCGATCGCGATGGCGGCGCGCTCCAGCGCCGCGATCGCCCGGGTGTTGCGGTCCGCCCGCTGGTCGGGGGGCGTCCAGGCCGGCTCGGGATCGCGCTGGCGTCCGGGCACCACCGCCAGGAGCACAAGCCCGACGGCGAGCACGCCGACCGTGGCCCCCAGGGCCAGCCGACCGCGCCACGATCGGGGCGGGCCCTCGCGGCCGCCGGCCTCCGCCGCGGCACCCGCCTGCGAGGCCCGCGCCGACGGAGCACAGCGCCGGCAGTGCGGCTCTCCACCGACCTCGACGAGGCACTCCTCGCAGTGGTGCGTGCCGCACAGGGTGCAGATCTGCGTGGCGATCCGGTCGGGGTGGTTGGCGCAGCGCACCGGGGACCGCGCGACGTCAGCCGGGCATCGAGGCCCGGAGGTGATCGAGGGTCCGGCGCAGCCCCTCCTCGAGGGGTGTCCGGGGTTGCCAGCCGAGCATGTCCCGGGCGCGGTCCAGGTCGGGCTGGCGCGCCTGGGCCGGGTGCAGGGCCGGATCGGGCTGGATCGCCGCGCGGGTCAGGGCGGCCAGCTGCTCCGCCGCGGCCAGGGTCGAGGTCGCCTCCGGATCGCCGAGGTCGAACGGACCGGGGTGTTCGCAGCGCAGCGCCGCGACGAGGCCGTCGACCAGGTCCGCCACGTAGCAGAAGCCGGTGGGCTGGTTGCCGTCTCCGGGGATTCGCATCGCCTCCCCGCGCAGGGCCTGGGTGCACAACCGCGTCACCAGGCGACCGTCGTCCGACCGCATCCGGGGGCCGTAGGCGTGGTGCAGCCGGACCCACGCGACGCGCACCCCGCGCTCCTGGTGGTAGGACTGCACCAGCGTCTCGGCGAACCGCCTCGCGGCGAGCAGGACCGTGGTCGGGCTCGGGGGTGCGTCCGCGGTGGGCTCCGCGTCCCCGACGTCGTCCCGGGCCGGCTCGGGGACCTCGACCACGGTGGCCTGCACGAAGCGCGCCCCGGTGGTCTCCGCCATCCGCAGCAGGTTCTCGGTCCCGGCCGCGGCGGCGCGCAGCGTGTCCAGCGCCAGCCGCTGGCAGTCCGACGGCGTGGTCGGGACCGCGAGGTTGACGATCACGTCCAGCGGATCCGGCGGTTCGAACGGGCTGCAGATGTCGTGCCGCAGGGCCAGGAAGCCGGCCTCGCGCTCCAGCTCGCGCACGTGGGCGCGCGTGCTGGTGCTGTAGTTGTCCACGGAGATCACCTGCTCCCCGCTACCGAGCAGGCGCTCGCAGAGCCACGACCCGATGAAACCGCCACCACCGGCGACCAGAACTCGCATAGAAATCCACCTCGGAACGTGCCGGAAACCCAAGGTAGGGCCGGCATCGGGGGAGTGTCAAGGAAGCCCTCCCGAGCGAGCCGCGGGAGGTGCGGGCGAGGCCCCCGGGGCGGGGCACCACGCGGCCGGGCGCTCGGCCCCCCGGAATGTGCCGCCGTCGGTTGAAAAACGCACGTCACCATTGCTATTTTGGGATTCGCCGTCTGTGCGGTGTTCCACCGAACCATGCACTTCGCCGAAGTGCAGAGGAGCCAGGTCCATGGCGAAGAAGAAGAAGGGCAAGGGCAAGCAGGCACCGCCGCCGCCCGAGCCCGATCCGACGATGCCCGCCGACGACGACGGATTCGGCGATCTCGAGGACCTTTTCTTCTCCCAGGACGCGGGCACGTTCGCCCGTGGGGGAGCGGATGATCCCTATGCGACCCCGGAGGCCGCCGGGGTCGATGCCGAGGCGGCCACGCCGCCCGAGCCCGAGAGCGCGCCCGCGCCCGGAGCGCCCGCGGCGCAGACTCCTGCGAAGGAGCCGGCGCCGCCACCGGCACAGGCCGCGGCCCAGCCGGAGCCAGCCCCCGCCGAGGCCCAGCCGGAGTCCGCCCCGGCCGAGGCCCAGCCCGAACCGGCCGCTGCCGAGGCCCAGCCGGCGCAGCCCGAGGCGGCCGCGGAGCAGCCCGCGGCCCCGGCCGTGGCCCCCAGCGAGGGAGCCGCCGAGCCCGGCGCCGTCGACGAGGCGGCCCAGGCGTTCTTCGAGGAGGACGGTGCCGCCGCGAAGGAGCAGCCCGCCCCGCCGGACGCGGCTCCCGCGCCGGCCGAGGCGCAGGAAGCCCCGGCTCCGGCCGAGGCGCAGGAAGCCCCGGCTCCGGCCGAGGCGCAGGAAGCCCCGGCTCCGGCCGAGGCGCAGTCCCCCCAGGCCGAGGAGAGCCCCGAACAGGTGGAGCAGCGCGCCGCGGCGGCGCTCGGCGCCGGTGCGGGGGTCGACATGGCGGCCTCGCCGCCCGCGGCCGAGCTCGAGACGCCGGCCGAGACCGCCCCCGAGGGAACCTGGGAGGAGGTCCTGCAGTACCTGGCCAGCGAGGTCGCGTCGACGAAGAAGAAGGCCGGCAAGGCCATGCTCCTGTTCGAGACGTCCCGGGTCCAGAGCCAGAAGCTGGGCAACTGGGACCAGGCCGAAGAGTTCTGCCGCAAGGCGCTCGAGCAGCACGACAAGCAGCTCTCGGCGCTGCGCGAGCTGGTCAAGATCTGCGCCGCGCGCGAGAACTGGCCCGAGGCCGTCGGGTACCTCACCCAGCAGGCCCAGATCGTCTCCGACCCGGCCGGCAAGGCCGCGGCGCTGCTGGCCTCGGCCCACATCCGGCTGTCCCAGCTCGGCGACGAGGCCGGGGCCGAGGTCGACCTCGGCAAGGCCCTCGAGCACACCCCCAACAACTACATCGCGCTGCGCTTCCTGCGGGAGATCTACTACCGCCAGGAGGACTGGAACAAGCTGGTCGACATCCTCGGCCGGGCCGGCAGCAGCGCCGAGGGGGCCCAGCAGCAGCGCGTGCTCTACGAGCTGGGCAGGCTGCACGACGAAGTTCTCAGAAAGCCGATAGATGCGGCGCCTTACTTCGAGCAATGCTTGAAGCAGGAGCCCCGCTTCATCCCGGCGTTCCTGGCCCTGGAGCGGATCTACTCCCGTGCCGAGGAGTGGGCCCAGCTGGCCGACCTGTACCAGCGCATCGGCGAGGCCCTCGGGGGCGCCGACCGCCTGTACTGGATGACCCGCGCCGCCCGGATCCACGACGACCAGCTCGACGACGCGGACGCGGCCGAGGCTGCCTACCGCGACACGCTGGAGAACGGCCCCGAGGAGCTGGCGCCGCGCGCCGAGTTCCGCGCCTTCCTGTACCGCCGCAAGCGCCACGACGCGCTGGTCGACTGGCTCCAGCAGGAGGCCGAGGCGACGGACGACGAGACCCGCGGCGCCGCGGTCCAGCTCCAGATCGGCGAGATCGCGCTGGAAGGGCTGGACGACACCAAGGCCGCGCGCAAGGCCTTCGACGCCGCCCTGGCGCTGGACCCCGACTGCGCTCCGGCCCAGGAGGGCAAGCGGCTGCTGCTGCTCAAGGAGTCCGACTGGGACGGCCTGGTCGAGCACTACACCGCCGCCCGCGAGGGCACCGAGGACGTGCGCAGCCAGGTCGCGTTCAGCATCAAGATCGGCGAGCTCCACGAGCAGCGGCGCTCGGACAACGAGGCCGCGGCCAAGGAGTACCGCCACGCCCTCGATCTGGCGCCCAACTACCTCCCGGCGCGGGAGCGCCTGGCGCGGGTCCTGGGCAAGCTCGGCAACTTCGAGGAGCAGGCCACGGTGCTGGAGACCACGGCGTCGCTGCTCGACGGCGTCGAGTACCGCAGCGCCACGCTGTACCAGGCCGGTCGCCTGTTCGCCGAGAAGGTCGGCAACCCCGAGCGCGCGATCCGCTGCCTCGAGCTGTCGATGGAGGCCGCGCCCGGGCTGCTGCTCAACCTCGACGTGCTCGTCGAGGCGCAGCTCGACGCCGGCAAGTACAAGGAGGCGATGGAGACCCTGCGCAAGGTCGCGGGGGAGACCGAGGACCCCGAGCTGAAGGTCTCGCTGCTGTACCGCGCGGCGCAGATCGCGCTGGGCGAGCTCGGCGAGATGGCCACCGCCGAGGAGTGCCTGCGGGCGATCCTCGAGCTCAGCCCGGCCTTCCTCGGCGCGATGCTCGACCTGCGCGAGATCCTGGTTCGCTCCGGGGACAAGGGCGCGGTCGCCGCGCTCGAGGAGCAGGAGGCCACGGCCGGCGACAACCCGCGCTCGCGGTTCTGGTGGCGCTACAGCGCAGCCCGCAACTACGAGGCCGCGAACCGCCGGGACAAGGCCCGCGAGTGCTTCCAGGCGACCCTCAAGGAGGCCAAGGACTCCGAGGAGGCGTTCCACGCGTTGGGGCGCCTGGCGCGCCTGCAGAAGGACGAGCTGATCCTCGCCGACCTGTATCGCGATCGGCTGGAGGCCACCGAGGCGGGGCCGGCGCGTACGCCGCTGCAGCTGGGTCTGCTCGAGACCCTGTTCCAGCTGCGTGACGCCGAGAGCTTCGCCGCGGTGTGCCAGGAGGCCCTCGCCAACGCGCCCCAGATGCCGCTGCCGCGGACCTCGCTGGGGATGCTCTGCGAGGGGCTGGAGCTGTGGAGCGAGGCGCTGGCCTGCTACAACGCCGCGACCGAGCGCGCCGAGGAGAAGACGCGCATCACCGCGCGCTACCAGTGCGGCCTGCTGGCCGAGGAGTTCAGCGAGGACGCCGCCGCCGCCACCGAGTGCTACCAGCTGGTGCTGGACGACGATCCGGAGTTCGCGATGGCCCTCGACGGGCTGGAGCGGCTCTACACCCAGAGCGGGGACCGCGAGGGCCTCGCCCGGCTCTACGGCAACCAGGCCGCCAGCTCCAGGGGCAACCCGGTGGGCACGTTCTACGCGCTGCTCGCCGGAGACCTGCACCACGAGCTGAGCCGCTTCGACGCCGCGGCCGGGTTCTACCTGGAGGCCTTCGAGGATCCGGTCGGCCGCGAGCGGGCGTTCGAGGCGTTGCGGCGGATCTACCTGCGCAACCGCGACGGCGCGGCGCTGGTGGAGCTCAACGACAGGCTGGTCGGCGACCTGCAGGCCGAGGAGGCGATCTCCCGGACGATGGAGCTCGCCGACGGCCTGGTCCAGATCGGGGACGAGGAGCGCACGATCGCGACCTACCAGGCGATGCTCGACCAGTACGAGGACCTGGTCGTCCCGGCGTTCCACCTCAAGGTGCTGTTCACCGATCGCGGGGACTGGAACAGCGTGCTGTTCGCGCTGGAGACCCTGCAGGACCGGGCGGTCAGCAAGAAGGTCCGCGACCAGGTCGCCGCGCAGATCGACGGGCTGCTCCAGGAGAAGTTCATCGATCGGCCCGAGGCCAAGCCGTTCTTCGAGCGGCTGTACGAGAAGGACCGCAAGAACCCGCTGGCGCTCAAGGGGCTCGGCGCGATCTCGTTCAAGGAGGAGAAGTACGAGGACGCGTTCCTGTACTTCGACGAGCTCAAGGAGATCTGCGAGGACAAGCCGCTCAAGGCGATCGCGGTGTACCACCTCGGGCGCATCGCCGAGATCAAGGACGGCAAGACCGAGGACGCGGTGCAGGCGTACGAGGAGGCCCTCGAGCTGGACCCCGAGCTGGTCGGCCCGCTGGACGCGCTGTTCGAGCTGCACTCGGCGGAGAAGAACTGGCAGGGGCTGGTCGGCGTGCTGAGCCGGCAGGCGTCCATCGCCCGGGACAAGGACAAGATCGGGATCTACGCCGAGATCGCGCGGGTCTGGGAGGAGAAGATCAAGGACCCCGACGTGGCGATCAAGAGCTGGGACCGGGTGCTCAGCCTCGATCCGCGCCAGCTCGAGGCCTACGACCGGCTGCTGAAGCTCTACGAGCAGCAGGAGAACCACCGCAAGCAGATCGAGATCGGCCGGGCCAAGGCCGAGCAGATGCCCGAGGATCGCCGCGCCCAGCTGCTGTACGAGCTCGGCGTGGTCGCCGAGGAGAAGCTCGAGGCCGAGGACACCGCCCTGACGCTGTTCGAGCTGTCGGCCAACTGCCCCGGCTCGCACCCCGACGCGCTGGCCGCGCTGCGGCGGTTCTACACCAACCGCGGCGAGTGGGACCACGTGGTCGAGCTCGCCGGCCGCCAGGCCGAGCTGGTGGAGAACCCGACGGACCGCGTCGACATCTACCTCGAGCGCGCCCAGGTGCGGCTCAACAAGCAGATCGACCGCGAGGCGGCGGTGCCCGACTTCCGCCGCGTGCTGGAGCTGCAGCCGGACAACCAGGCCGCGCTGGCGTTCTTCGTCGACTACCACTTCGACCGCCAGGCGTGGGCCGAGGCGCTGCCGATCTTCGAGGCCTACCAGCCCGTGATCGATCAGATGGACGTGGACGAGGACGACGACATCCTCGAGGAGGTGACGCTGTTCTACTTCAAGTTCGGGCAGGTCCACCAGCACGTCGACAAGGACGATCCGGACCTGGCGCTGGCCTGCTACAACAAGGCGCTGGAGCTCAGCCCGACCCACATCCCGTCGCTGCGCGAGGCCGCCCCGCGGCTGTTCGAGAAGGGCGACTGGAAGGGGGCCTCCAAGTACTACAAGCAGATCCTGCGGCTGCTCGGCGGCTTCGGCGATCAGGAGGCGCTCAACGAGACGCAGCTCAACCTCGGCCGCTGCGAGCTGCGGATGGGCAAGGCCGACCAGGCGATGAAGCGCTTCACCAAGATCATCGAGACCAACCCCAAGGACATCGGGGCGCTCGAGGGCATCGCCGAGGTGCACGCGGTCAACAAGGACTGGAACACCCTGCTGTCGACCTACAACTCGGTGATCAAGTTCGCCAAGAGCGCCGAGCAGGTGATCGAGGCGTACCTCAAGAAGGGCGACATCCTCGAGGAGAAGCTGGGCTACTCGGACAAGGCCGCGCTGCACTACGAGAAGGTGCTGATGTACGACAAGACCAACGCGCGGGCGATGCGGCGGCTGGGCGAGATCGCGATCGTCAAGGGCGATCTGGAGAAGGCACAGAAGTGGGCCGACGTGGCGGTCCGCACCGCCGCGCAACAGGAGGACACCGCCGGCGCGACCGAGGGCATGCTGCTCCAGGCGATCTCGCTGGCGCCGTCCGGGGAGGGGATGCAGGGCTACCTCGACCAGGCCAGCCAGCAGGCCAACGAGCAGCAGGCCAAGGCGGTGGTCGAGCTCAAGGACGGCGTCGCCAAGGCCCAGTCCCCGGCCGACCTGCTCAAGACCTACCGCAAGCACTTCGCGCAGCTGTAGGCGCCAAGGGGCTTCTTGCCCGGGCGCTCCGCCGGCGAGTGGCTGTTCCGCCTGCGCGGGGTGGCCCCGATCCCGCTGCTGATCGTCGGCTTCGTGCTCGGCGACCCCGACGTCCGCACCCTCGTGCTGGGGCTGGGCATCGCCGCGGCGGGGGAGGCGATCCGGATGTGGGCGGTGGCCCACATCGGGGGGCGCAGCCGGACGCGCGGGGACGACGTCGGCCCGCTGGTGGTGGGGGGCCCGTTCGCCCGCTGCCGCAATCCCCTGTACGTCGGCAACCTGCTGATCGGGCTGGGGGTGGTGGTGGCGCTGGCCGTCCCGCTGCTGGTCCCGGCCTACGTCGCCCTGTTCTTCGTGCACTACGGCCTGATCGTGGCGTGGGAGGAGCGCCGCCTCGAGGCGGTCCACGGCGACGCCTTCCGCGCGTACCGCGCCCGCGTCCCGCGCTGGTTCCCGGGCCGGGCCCACGTCGCCCCAGAGCCGACGCTGCGGGCGCCGCGGGGGCCAGGCGCGGTGCTCCGCAGCGAGCGCTCCACGCTGCTGACCTGGATCGTGACCTTCGCCGCCGTGGTGGCGCTGGCCTGGCTGCGCGGGGGAGGGCTCAGGTGAAGATCGCCAGCAGGATCGCGGCCACCACGGTCATCGCCATCGTGGCCACCACCGCGAGGATGATCCGCGCCACGGTCAGCACCGGGGCGGGGAACACCCGCCGGTCGCGCTCCGGGGGGATCGCCGCGCGCCGCGGCGCGTCCTCGCCGGGCGGCTCGCCGGTCAGCGCGATCAGCCGCTGCAGCCCCTCGTCGATGTAGCCGCGGGCGTCGTCCACCACGGGGTGGGCGCCGCCGTCCCAGGCCGCCAGCACGCGGTAGCAGGCCATCGCCGACTCCGTGTCGCCGAGGGCCTCGAAGGCCCGCCCGCGGTAGTACACCAGCGGCACCTGCGGCTCGCTCATCGTGCGGATGTCGCGGCCGCGCAGCATGATCGCGGTGATGCGCAGCACCTCGTCGGGGTTGCCCCGCTCCAGCTCCCCGCGGGCCTGGCTGGCGTTGCGCTGGATCGAGCGCCGCGTCGCTTCGCGGCGGCGGGCGCGCTCCTCGCGCTCCAGGGCGGGCTCGGGGGGGCGGGGCTCGGCCATGGCGTGACGCTACCAGAGTGGGGTGGGGGACGCCTACCCCGCGCGGAACGCGCGGCTGTGCGCGACCAGCGCCCGGTAGCGCCCGATCTCGTCGGCGCGGCGGTGATCGTCCCAGGCCAGCAGCCCGCCCATCCGCTCGGCCACCGCCTCGATGCACTCGAGGCCCTGGTCCGGCGCCTTGAGGAACAGGTCGGTGCGCCGCAGCAGCAGGTCGTCGAGGGTCAGGGCGCCCTCCTCGCGGACGGCGTGCACCACGTCGACCCAGCGGATCGGCAGGCCCTCGACCACCGGCTCCGCGAGCTCCGACGAGGCCGCGGCGACCTGCGCGACCGCATCCCAGTCGCTGCCGTAGCGATGCTGGAGGTGCTCGCACAGCGCCCCCCCCAGCGTGCGCTGCAGCTCGGGGACCTCGGTGCTCGGGGGAGCGCCGCCCGGCAGCACGTGCGCGGCCGTGGCGCACGGCTCGGCCGGGGTCCCGCGGCGCCGCAGCAGCCCCACGCAGGCGTCCACCACCTCGGCCGCCATCCGGCGGTAGGTGGTCAGCTTGCCCCCGGCGATGACCACCAGCCCGTCGTCGGAGACCTCGAGGGTGTGCTCGCGGCTGACGTCGGAGGCCGACGCCGCGTCGTCCTCGGCGACCAGCGGGCGCACGCCGGCCCACGTGCTGACGATGTCGTCGTCCCCGATCTTCGCGTCGGGGAAGGCGCGGCTGGCCGCCTCGAGCAGGTAGTCGACATCCGCGCGATCGGCGAACACGGCGCCCATGTCGCCGTCGTAGTCGGTGTCGGTGGTCCCGACGTAGGTGTGCGTGCCGTAGGGGATCGCGAACAGGATCCGGCCGTCGCCGGGCCCCGGGATGACCACCGCATGGCGCACCGGCAGCCGCTCGCGGCGGACCACGAAGTGGACCCCCTTGGTGGTGCGCAGCATCGGCCTGTGGCCGGCGCGCGCGCCGGCCAGGAACTGGTCCGTCCACGGGCCCAGCGCGCTGACCACGACGGGGGCCCGCAGCGTCCGCGGCTCGCCGCCGAGCAGGTCGGTGGCGTCGACGCCCTCCACCGTGCGGCCCGAGCGGCGCAGGGCGTCGGCCCGCACGTGCGTGAACACGTGGGCGCCGTGGTCGTGGGCGCTCAGCGCCGTGGCGAGGGTCAGGCGGGCGTCGTCCGTGGCGCAGTCGTAGTACAGCAACGCGCCCTCGAGCCCATCCTGGCGCAGCCCGGGCTCCAGCTCGTGGACCGACGCCGGATCGTGGCGGCGGTGCCAGCGGTAGCCGCGCCCCAGCGTCATCAGGTCGTACATCGAGACCCCGGCCTGCATCATCCACAGCGGCACCTTGTCGCCCGCGTAGCCGGGGAACAGGAACGGGATCGGGCGGACCAGGTGGGGCGCCAGCCGGCGTAGCAGCGACCGCTCGCTGACGCTCTCGAAGACGAGCTTGAACTGGTAGTGCTCGAGGTAGCGCAGCCCGCCGTGGACCAGCTTGGAGCTGCGGCTCGACGTGCCGACCGCCAGGTCACCCTGGTCGATCAGCGCGACCTTGAGCCCGCGCATCGCGGCGTCCCGGGCGATCCCGGTCCCGGTGATGCCCCCACCGAGGACCAGCAGGTCGTAGACCGTGGTGTCGGTGGCGGCGAGCCTCGCCGCGCGGGTCTCCTGGTCGAGCGGGGGAGGGAGCAGCATCCGCACCTCCAGGGCACGGTTGGTACCCCGGGGGCCGGGTGGTGTCAAGCAGGGGAGGCGGAGCGCGCCGGGCTCACGCCTGCGGCTCGCGCACCCCGAAGCGGCTGAGGATCGCCGCGCCGAGCCCGATGCAGAACATCAGGTTGAACAGGATCTCGCCGATGCAGGTGATGAACGGCAGCGCCAGCAGCAGCGCCGCACCGAGCAGCCAGCCCATCGTCGAGCCGCTGTAGCGGCCCAGCGGCAGCTTGCGCGCGATCACGCCGCAGACCGCCATCACGCCGGGGAACGCCACCGCCCACAGCGCCAGGTAGACCAGCGCCGCGACCGGGATCCCGATGATCGAGATCGAGAGCAGCGCGATGGCCAGCACGAACGCGGTGACGGTCAGCAGCCCGGCCAGCAGCGAGCGCCCCGGCCGCAGCTCGATGGTCCGCGTCACGTTGAGGATCCGCTCGGGGCTGAACTCCAGCAGGATCAGGATCGCGATCAGCGCCATGTAGGCGATGCGCAGGTAGTCGAAGAACGACCTGAACTTCTTCCACGCGCCCTTCTTCTTCTTGCCCTCGTCCTTGATCTGCCGGACCGCGTCGAGCTCGTCGAGCTCCTCGATCTCCTCGAGGTCCGCCTCGAGCTCCTCCATCGCCTCGTCGAGGTCCTCCTTCACCTCGTCGATCTCGTCGGTCGGGGGCACGGTCGCGGCTTCACCGCCGACCGTGCCGCGGCGGTCCACCGCCCCGCCGATCGCCACCAGATCGCCCTCGACGATCCCGGTCTCCTCGAGGATCACCTTGCCGCCGAACACCACCGCGTCACCGGTGACGGTGCCGCTGACCCGCGCGGAGCCGCCGAACACGACCAGATCGCCGTCGACGACCTCGTCCTCCAGCACCTCTGCGGAGCCGCCGAACACGACGCGATCCTCGGCCAGGGCGGGCAGCGCCGCCGCCGCGAGCAGGGACAGCAGGACAGCGAGCAGCGGGGCTCTCATGGGGTCTCCTCCACGGTCATCATGGTGCGGCGCAGGGCCGCCACCGTCGCCACGAGCATCAGCGCCAGGGCGAGGACGAGGACCATCCCGCCGTGGGCCATCGCGGTCCAGATCGCCTCCACCGCCGGGAGCAACTGGGTCACCGACACGGCGAGGTCGCCCAGGCCGATCGCCCACGAGCTGATCAGATCCAGCGGCCCCGACAGGCCGATCACGCCGCCGATGACCGCCAGCAGCACCAGGTTGAACAGGCCGAACGCGAGCAGCAGCTTGCGGTCCGACCACAGCGCCGGGATCGGCTGGGTGGCCCGCTCGTAGGCCGAGAGGACCGCCTCGGCCATCGCCGCCGGCGCCTGGACCACCGGGATCTGGTTGAGATCCGAGAACAGGGCGCGGTACCCCTGCAGCGCCGCGGCGCAGCGGGGGCACTCGGCCAGGTGGCGCTCGGCGGCGGCCTGGGCCTCGGCGTCCCGCAGCGGCGCCTCGGCCAGCTGCTGCACGGTGGTGTCCTCGAGGTGGTTGCCCATCACGTCGCCTCCTGCAGGCGGAGCATCTCGTCCCGGAGCTTGCGCCGGGCCCGGAACAGCCGGTTCATCACCGTGCCCTGCGGGATCTGCAGGGTCTCGGCGATGTCCACGTAGCTCAGCCCGCTGAAGTGGTACAGCACGATGATCTCCCGGTACTTCTCCCCGAGCCGGGCCAGCGCGCGGCGCAGCTGCTCGTTCTGCTCCGCCTGCATCGCTCCGCGCTCCGGGCTCCGGGTCCCGCTCCCGTCCGGGTCGGCGTGGCCCGGATCGGGGGTGATCTCCTCGTTGAGCTCGGCGGCGGGGCGCTTGCGACGCTTGCGGTCGATGGCGTGGTTCCGGGTGATCCGGAAGATCCAGCTCGAGAACTTGTAGCGGGGGTCGAACCGATCCACGTTCATCAGCGCCTTCAGCAGGGCCTCCTGGGCCACCTCCTGCGCCTCTTCACGGTTGCCCGTGAAGCGGTACGCGAAGTTGTACAGCGGCGTGGTGTAGCGCCGGACCAACTGCTCGGCAGCCCGTCGGTCGCCGGCCTGCAATCGCTCGACCAGCTGTTCGTCGGTCGCTTCCACGTCACCTGCCCTTGTCGTACGCAACGGGGACACCGCGCATTTCACTCCCCGCAAGAAAGTCCGCGGGCACTCGGTTTGCGGGCGCCAGGGCGGGGGAGGAGAGCCTTGCCGATGACCATGTCAGGTGCTAGAATTAGTATGTAAGTAAGGGTTTTTTCAAGGTATTTCGGAGATTTACCCGGAATGCCCGGTGACGGAGCGCGTCGTCGATGGTGCAGGAGAACAAGCTGCGGCGCTACTCCAGCAAGGACTACAGCGAGGTCATCGAGTTCCCGGTCGAGCTGATCGACCGGGACGGGGTGGTCCGGCGCTACAGCTTCGAGGAGTCGCTGCGGGTCTACCAGCGGCGCATCGCCAGCGCCCAGTGGCGCTACTCCGACGACTCGGTGATCGCCGCCGAGGTCGACCACTGCAAGAAGCGCATCGACCAGATCCGGCGCTCCTACCTGCTGCGCTGCAAGGACATCGGGGCCCGCGTCGCGCGCGAGCAGCAGACCGGGGACCAGACGATCCTCGGCGAGGGGCTGGCGCTGCTCCACGAGACACTGACCCGCGAGCAGGGCGGTCCGCTGCGCACCGAGGAGCTGCCGATCGAGATCGAGGTCGTCGTCGAGCGGGGCGTGCCGGCGGTGTACCAGATCCGCCGCAGCGATCATCACGGGGCCTACCTGCTCTACATCTTCCCCAAGGAGCACGAGGACGACTTCGTCGCCCACGTCCACACGCTGCAGCCGGCGTCGGCCTTCGACGGGGGTCGCTTCGAGCGGCTGCTCCAGGCCCGCCGCGGCGAGACCGCCAACTTCGTGCTGACCGGTCGCCCCGCGGCCTCCGACGGGGACGACGACGGCCTGGCGTTCGACCCCGTGGGCGGGGGGCTCGGGGACATCGACGCCGGGCTGTTCGAGCCCGACGAGGCGCTGCCGTGGTGGTCGGCTCCGGAGGACCCGGAGGACCCCTCACCCGGCGCGACGGAGCTCACCACCGGGCTCAGCGCCCTGCGGCGCAAGGACCTCAACGAGGCGATCCGCCAGTTCAAGGCCGCCATCGAGGTCAACCCCTACCACCGCGACGCGTACCTGGCGCTGTCGACGCTGCTCGACGCCACGGGCGCGGTGGAGGAGGGGGAGATGTACGGCACGATGGCGATGTCGTACCTGCCCGACGACGGGATGATTCGCTTCAACGTGGGGCTCAACCTGCTGCGCCAGGGGCGGCACGACGAGGCCCTCGCGGCGTTCGAGCAGGCGGGTCTCCGGGAGCCCGAGCTCCACCAGCCGCGCTACTTCGCCGGGCTGATCCTGGCCGTCGGCGGCCGCCTCGACGAGGCCGCCGCGGCGCTGACCGCGGCGCGGGAGCGGGAGCCCGAGGAGGAGCGGATCGAGACCGCCCTGGGCTGGGTCCAGCGCCGGATCCGGATCCGCCGCAGCACCCGCATCGTGGGCGCCCTGGCGCTGCTGGCGGCGGGTGCGCTGGTGTTCGTCTCGCCATGGCTCGCCGCGGGGGGGGGGCTGGTCGCCGCCGGCCTGTTCGCCGTCCACCCGGTGGTGCGCCTGACCTCCCGCCGGCGCCTGGCCAAGCTGGCCGACTACCGGCCGGTCGAGCTGCCCGCCATCGAGCCGCGCGGCGCGGGGACCGATCAGACCTCCTGACCCCTCGGGTCCGCCAGGAACGACTCGAAGAACAGGCCCAGGCTGCCGTCCACGATCGCCGGGGCGGGGTCTCCTTCGGTCACCGCGGTCCAGCGCTCGCCCGAGCGGTGGAGCGTGAACCGCACCGTGGGCTGCCCCTCGGTCACGACCTCGACCGTCCCGACCTCGGGACCGGGATCGGCGCCGGGCTCGAGGAAGCTCGTGGCGCGCAGGTCGTCGATCGCGTGCAGTACGTCGCGGGCGCGCTCGGCGTCGATCGCCGACGCCTCCCCGCCGTCCTGGCTCAGGGTCCAGCTGCCGCCCTCGTCCGAGCGCAGCTCGAAGGACGTGCCCCCGTAGGCGAACCGCGCCTCGCTGGCCTGCCAGGGGTTGATGTCGGCGACCTCGTCGCTGCGCCACTCCTCGGCGCTGCGCTGCAGGGGCCGGGCCAGCGCCGGGCCGAGCTCGGCGGCCTCGAGCGCGCCGCGGACCTGGACCACCGTGGCTTCGGCCCGCGGGGGGGCGAAGTCGATCGTGATCTGCTCGCCGTCGTCGAGGGCGACCTGGATCCAGTAGCCGCTGTCGGCGATCCCGAGCGTCGGATCGTCGCCGTCGAGGAACCGCCGGGCGCGGGAGGTGGTCAGGTCGGCGAGCAGGTTCTCGACATCGCGCCGGGCCGCGCGGAAGGGGAGGGACTCGCCGCCGAGCCGCCAGATCCCGTCGGTGCGGACCAGCTCGACGCCGTCCTCGGGTCGGGCCAGCGTGATGCGCTCCACGGCACCCGTGCTGAACCGCACGACGCGCTTGTCGCGCAGGTCCTCGATGGTCTTGTCCAGGGCGCGGAACTGGTGGGACGGGACGATCCGGATCGCGTCGTCGCCCTCGACGTGCAGGTAGCGCCCGTCCTTGGACCCGGTCTCGCCGCCGAAGTGGAGCACCTGGGCCGCCTCGAGGACGGTGGCCTCGAGGGTCACGGTCAGGACGGGCTGCGCCAGGCCGTACTGGTCCCGGTCGCTGCTGGCCTGCTCCAGCACGCGGCGCTCCTCGAGGGTGGCCGCCGCGCGGGCCAGCGAGCGGGCCGCCGCCGGGTCCGCGGGGGCCTCGTAGGGCGCCACGAGGTACCACTCCCCGCTGATCGGATCGTCGCCGCGCAGCTCGATGGCGAGTGGCTCGGCGCCTTGCCGCTCCAGCCGCACGACGCGGACGTCGTCCTCGGTGACGGGCATCACCTGCTCCTGCAGCGCCTCGCGCTCCTCACGTTCCTCCTTCTGCCCGACCTCGACGATCAGGACGTAGGCGAGCAGCCCGACGAACAGCACCGCGAGCACGACCAGGGTACGCTTCTGCATGCAGCCCTCCTGCGAGCTTGTCATGGTCCATGGACAAGACCCCTGTCAAGGGGTCTTCGTCCCCTGGCGCGGCTTGACAGGTCCGGGGCTGTGGCTACCTTTGCCGCGTGAACGGACAGGAGCCCGCGGTGAACGACGAACACGATCCGATCGAGGCGACGCCCACGGTCCCGGAGCCTCCCGACGACGCGGCTCCCGAGGACCTGGACCCCGAGGAGGCGCTGCGGCGGGAGTACGAGGCGCAGGTCGCCGAGCTCCAGCAGCAGCTCAAGGACCGCGACCGCAAGCTGCGCGAGTACATCGAGGCGCACCAGATCGCCGTGCGCGAGATGGAGCAGGCCCGCGCGCGGATGGAGCGGGACCGCGAGGTGGAGCTGGACCGCCACCGCGCCGAGCTCGCCGGCAGCATCCTCGAGGTCGTCGACGATCTCGACCGGACCCTCGACGGCGCCGCCAAGACCCGGAACCTCGAGGCCGTGATCGAGGGCACCTCGATGGTGCGCTCGCGGATCCTGGGCAAGCTGGACGAGCTGGGCACCGAGCGGATGACCACCGTCGGTCAGCCCTTCGACCCCAACCTCCACGAGGCCGTGGCGCTGGTCCCGGTCCAGGACCCGGCGCAGGACCAGCGGATCCTGGCCGAGGAGCTGCCCGGCTACCTCTTCCGGGGCAAGCTGCTGCGCGCCGCGCGGGTCGTCGTCGGGACCCTCGCCGAGGGCTGAGCGCGGATCGATCCCGTGTCACAGCTGCCCACCGACGGGCTGGTCGTTCCGCCCCCCGACCCACCGCTGCACGTGGTGCTGGTCGAGCCGCTGATCCCCCAGAACACCGGCAACATCGCGCGGATCTGCGTCGGGACCGGAGCCGTGCTGCACCTGGTCGAGCCGCTGGGCTTCGACATCTCCGACAAGGCGGTGCGCCGCGCCGGGCTGGACTACTGGAAGGACCTGGCGCTGCAGGTCCACCCCGGCTGGGACGCGCTGTGGGACCAGCCGGACCTCGACCGGTCGCGGGTGTTCGCCACCACCAAGCGGTCCCGCCGGCCCTACACCGCGGTGCGCTACCGGCCCGGGGACTGGCTGGTGTTCGGCAGGGAGACCACCGGGCTGGACCCGGCGATCCTGGACCACCTCGGCGAGCGCGTCGTGGCGGTCCCGCGGATGGGGCCGATCCGCTCGCACAACCTGGGAAACACGGTCGCCATCGTGCTATACGAGGCGCTGCGCCAGATCAGCGGCGGTTTCGGTGGAGGCGGACGATGAGCGGAGCGAAGCAGGACCGGCTGATGTCGGGGATCCAGCCGACGGGCCACGTGCACATCGGCAACTACGAGGGCGCGATCCGCAACTGGGTCGAGCTGCAGCACGAGTATCGCTCGTTCTTCTGCATCGTCGACTACCACGCCGTGACCGTGGAGTACCCCGTCGGCGAGATGCCGCGGCGGGTCCTCGATCTGGCGAGCTGGCTGCTCGCGGCGGGCATCGATCCCGAGGTGGCCACGCTGTTCGTCCAGAGCGACGTGCCGCGCCACACCGAGCTGGGCTGGCTGTTCAACACGGTCACGCCGATGGGCGAGCTGGGCCGCATGACCCAGTTCAAGGAGAAGAGCAAGGCCCACGCCGGCAACATCAACGTGGGGCTGTTCGACTACCCCGTGCTGCAGGCGGCGGACATCCTGATCTACCGCGCGTCGGTGGTCCCGGTCGGCGAGGACCAGTCCCAGCACCTGGAGCTGTCCCGCGACATCGCCCGGGCCTGGAACCGGCGCTACGCCCACGACGGCTTCGCGCTGCCCGAGCCCGAGCCGGTGTTCACGCCGACCAAGCGGATCGTCGGGCTCGACGGCTCGGCCAAGATGAGCAAGTCGCTGGGCAACACGATCTCGCTGGCCGACGACGCCGGGGAGGTGTGGGACAAGCTGCGGCCGGCCAAGACCGACGAGCGTCGCAAGCGCCGCACGGACCCCGGCGAGCCGAACGACTGCCCGATGTTCTGGCTCCACGAGGTCTACACCGACGAGACCACGCGCGAGGAGCTGGCCCACGGCTGCCGCACCGCCGGCATCGGCTGCTTCGACTGCAAGCGGGTGCTGGCCGACAACCTCTCCGCCCGGCTGGCGCCGATCCAGGAGCGCTACGGGGAGCTGCAGGGCGATCCCGGCCGGGTCGTCGAGCTCCTCGCCGAGGGCGGGCGCAAGGCGCGCGCCGAGGCCGACGAGACGATGCGGCTGGTGCGCGACGCGATGGGGCTCGACGGCTGGCGCGCCGGGCGCTGAGCATCGTCCTCCCCGCGGCCCCGGCGGCTTGGTACAATCGGGGCGAGCGGGATCGCACGGAACAGGGGGCCAGCGCGGGTGACGGACCTCGTCGTCGGGGCAAGCGGGTTCGTCGGGGCGCCCCTGGTTTCCCACCTCCGCTCCCGGCAGCGGGACGTCGTCCGCTGCGACGTCCACCCTGCGGACGACCTGGACGAGCTCGTCGCGCTCCACGATCGAGGCGCCACCGCCGCGCTGATCGAGCGCGTCGCACCCGAGCGCGTGTTCCTGGTCGCCGAGGCGGAGGACGCCGTGGACCCCTGGGCCGCCGGCGAGGCGCTGTACCGGCTCCGCGCCGACGGGACCGCCCACCTGCTGCTGGCCTGCCGCCGGCACGCGCCGGGCTGCCGCGTGCTGTACCTCAGCTCCGCCCGGGTCTACGGCCTCGTGCCGCAGGAGGCGATGCCGCTGCGGGAGGACCGGCCGCTGTACCCCTCCGATCCCGACGGCTCCAGCCTGGCGCTCGCCGAGCGGCTGTGCCGGGCGTTCGGCCGCGAGGGGCGGATCCACGTGGTCGTCGCGCGGCACTTCGATCTCGCCGGCCGCGGGTCGACGACCCACGGGCCGCTGACCGCGCTGGTGGAGCGCATCGTGGCGCTGTCGCGGGGCCAGGGCGACGCGTTGATCCGCAGCGACGTGGTCGAGACGTCGCGGGACCTGATCCACGTCGACGACGCGGTGCGCGCGCTGGACGGGCTCCTCGAGCGGGGCGCCAGCGGCGAGGTCTACAACGTCTGCTCGGGCACCGGCAGCTCGCTGGGAGCCCTGGCCCGGACCCTGCTCGGGGCCGCCGGGGTGCGCGCCCGGATCGAGCCCTCGGGGTCGCTCCCCGCGATGCACAGCGCGGTGTGGCAGGGGGACGCGCGGCGCCTGGAGGATGCCCTC
The DNA here is from genome assembly GCA_964584075.1 of uncultured Rickettsiales bacterium. Classification (GTDB taxonomy): domain Bacteria; phylum Myxococcota_A; class UBA796; order UBA9615; family CAYRNR01; genus CAZOYV01. The sequence goes on from CAZOYV010000016.1 coordinate 37,996, forward strand.
GGGTGGGTCCCGGCGCCGGTGGGCGAGGACACGGTCCGCGATCTGCTCCGGCGCGGCCCGTCGGCCGCTAGACCAGGTACTTGAGCGCCAGCAGCGCCGCGATCGCGGCGATCGCCAGCGCGATCAGGACGCCGACGACCAGCCCCGTCCCACCGCGGCTCCCGGCCCCGTCGCGGCCCGGCTCCGGGGGGAGGGGCCCCGTCTCCGCGCGGGGCACCGGTGCGGGGGCGGTGTCGGACTCCGCGTCCAGGGCCTCGACCTCGTCGTCCTCGACGAGCTCGGCGGTGTCGCGTGCGTAGACGTCCTCGTCGTCACCGGTGGGGACGTCCTCCTCGGACAGCCCCTCCGGGATCAGGATCTCCCGGTCGCGGCTCTCCTCGGTGGGCGTCGGCAGGGCCTTGAGGACCTGGCCCAGGGTCTGGGCCAGGCGGGGCTGCAGCCGCGACATGGACCGCATCAGCGCCTCGCGCTCGATCAGCTGCCTGGCGATCGCGCGGAGCAGGTCGCGGGTCTCCTCCAGGGACGCGAGGTGTCCCCGGAACCGGCCCTGCTTGCCCATCTCGATCATCGGCTGCCAGTACAGCAGCTGGTGCTGACCGCGCAGGACACACGCCAGGCCGAGCGTCGCCAGGCAGTCGTCGGAGAGCCGGTCGTCGACGTGCTCGGGGGCCCACAGGAACTCGGAGTACAGCACCTCGGGCGCGCCACGCTCGATCCACTCCTCCTCGCTGCGGCCGATGCCGACCTCCTGGAGCAGATCGCGGACGGTCTGGTCCTGGACCAGCTCGCCCTGGCGGCGGGCGACGATCAGGTTGACGTAGTCTTCGAGGGACAGAGGCGGGCTGGTGTCCGGAGAGGGCTCCATCGAACGGGGACCCGTGCGATCACTCGCCCCATTCGTCGATCTTGCCGTCCCCGTCGACGTCCCGCCCGGCGCGCTGCATCACCCCGTTGTCGTAGTACTCCCAGTAGTCGATGCGGCCGTCGCGCGGCAGCTGCGAGTCCTGCTCGACGCGCTCGATCTGGCCGCGATCGTAGTACTTCCACAGATCCGTGCGGCCGTCGAAGTCGGTGTCCCACTCGCTCTTGATCCGCTTGCCGCCCTCGTAGAAGTCGACCCAGTCGGTGTTGCCGTCGAAGTCGGCGTCGAGCTCCTCGCGGATCAGCTCGTCGCCGCTGAAGTGGGAGACCACGTCGGGCCGGCCGTCGCGGTTGAGATCGATCTCGCGGCGCACCGGGTGGGCGGTCGCCACGTCCGTGCCGTCCGGATAGAAGTTCCAGATGTCGCCGGCCCCGTCCCCGTCGATGTCGACGGCGATCTTGGTGTACCCCGACTCCTGGGACGTCGTGTAGGGGCTGACGGGGACCTCCTCCGCCGCCTCCTCCTGCTTCTTCTTGCGCTTGGCCTCGGCCCCTGCCGGGAGCAGGAACGAGCCCAGAAAGAGCACCACCGCGGCGAGCGCGAACCACCTGCTTGGAGTCATGGAGAAGCTCCCCGGGCCCGGAGGCCCACTGTACAGATTGTTGTTATGCCTCAAAAGGGGTCCGAATTCAACGCACCGCGGGGACCCCCCCCCCCGGCGCCTGCGTCGCCACCGGCGAGAACAGGTACTGGTTGATCGGGATCTGCTCGCGGAACGGATCCCGCGTGCGCACCACCGTGGCGATGTAGCGCCGCTTTCCGGGGACGCGCTGGCTCAGATCCATCACCTCCGGGTCGACCTCCTGCCCCATCGAGTCCCGGACGCGCAGCACCCGGGGACGGCTCTGGCCCTCCTCGTCCTCGCCGCGGGCGATCACGATCGCGAGGTCGCCGCTGTCCAGCTCCACCAGGCTGCCGGGGGGGTAGCGGCCCACCATCGCGGCGAAGACCTTGACCAGGATCGGGTCGTACAGCTTGCCCGCCCCGCGGGAGAGCCGCTTGAGTGCCTGATCGGGGGGCAGCCCGGGCCGCTCGTCGGTGGGGGAGGTGAGCCAGTCGTACGCGTCGCAGACCCCGATCACGCGGGCGAACACGTGGGGCCGACGGGGCGGCAGATCGGGGAACCCCCCCTGGCCATCGAAGGACCGGTGGTGCTCCGCCGCGACCAGGGCCCGCTGCAGGATCCGGAAGTTGATCCCGAACTGGTCCAGCATGTAGCGCATCCCGAGGATCGCGTGCACGCTGCCGGCCTCGGCCGGCACGGTCGAGATCGAGGAGAATGTGTCCGCCTGCTCGGCCTCGATCCACGCGCGCGGGATGACCTCGCCGATGTTGTGGTTCATCGCCGCGATGCCCAGCCGCAGCAGCGCGCGCCGCGGGAACCCGACGCGCCGCGCCAGCGCCAGGCTCAGCACCGTGGTGTTCATCGTGTGGTCCATCATCGGGGGACCGACGCCCTGGAGCGTGCCCAGCTGCAGGAACGTCTCGTCGTCCCGCTCGCTGAGATCCACCAGCCGCCGCACGGCGACCATCTGACGCCGCCCGCGGGCCGCCGCGGCCCGGGCCCCACCGGCGTTGCCCAGCGAGTGCATCGCCCGCGCGTAGACCTCGATCGCCTCGAGCTTGATGTCGGCGTCCTCGTCGTCCTTGGACTTGATCCGCCGCGGGTGGATCAGCGTCACCTCGGAGATGTGCGCCTCGGCGAGGTAGGCGGCGAGTGCGTCCCGCGGCTGGTCCTCCGCGACGCAGCTGCGGAGCCGGACCAGGAAGTCCATCAGGCGATCGCGGCGCAGCCCGCGCAGGAAGCAGATCCCGCCCAGCTTGCGTGCCTCGAAGAACGCGCTGAGCTCCTTGACCAGACCGTACGTCGCCGAGTCGAGGCGCAGCCGCGAGCCGTTGAGGAACGCGCAGTCTCCGAACGCGATCAGCGCCGCGGCCTCGGCCTCGGCGTGGACCTCGTCGAGGCTGCTGATCAGGTTGTCCAGGGCCCGCTGCGGGGTGTCGTTCTCCGGGGTGTACATCCCCAGCGTGCGCAGCATGCCCCACACCTGGGGGACCAGCCGCTTCCCGGCCGCGAGCAGCAGGCGGCGGTGCTCGCGCTCCGCCTCGTCGAGCTCATCCGGCGCCTCGGCAGGGCGCCCGAGGTCCAGTTCGTCGTTCACGATCCTGCTCCTTCGAACGCCTTGAGCGCCTCGCTGGCGGCCTTGCGCAGCCCGGGCTCCCAGGTCTTGGCGGCCTTGGTCAGGGCCCGGCGCGCCTCGATCGTGCCCGTCTGGGCCAGGGCGAGCGCCGCCAGCCGGCGGGTCTCGGCCTGGCGCGGGGAGGCGATCCCCACGCGGGCGTGGAGCATCTTGGTCAGCGTGTCCACCGCGGCGGCCCCTCCGGTGCGGGCCAGGATCGACAGCGCGAGGTCCTTCTCCACCATCTCCCGCTTGTGGAAGCTGTCGGCGGTCGCCATCCGGGCCAGCAGCCCCGGCAGCGCGCCGAGCTCCTCGGCCTCGGCGCGGCGCATCACGGCGCAGCGCACCTCCTGGTCGCGGTCGTTGGCCAGCATCGGGATGACCCGCTTCCAGATGTGCCGCAGGTAGTCGGCGGGCACCAGCTCGATCACCGAGCGGCGCACCGCGGGGTTGGCGTGCCCCAGCAGCGCCACCAGCTGGTCGCGTGCGGCCATCGAGCCCATCGAGGCCAGCGCCTCGAGCCGCACCCGCAGGCGCCGCTCGTCGAGGCGCCGGATCTGCTGGGTCAGCGAGGCGGCGTCGTCGCCGATCACCCGCACCACGCGCTCCACCAGGAACCGCCGGTGGATCGGCTCGCTGACGTCCCCGAGGGCATCGAGGAACGCCCGCTGGGTGTCGTCGCCGCCGAGCCGCAGGACGGTCTCGAGCGACGCCGCGACCTCGGGGTCCTCGCGATCGAGCTGTGCGGCGAAGCGCAGGATCCGGTCGGTGCGCAGCAGCCTCGTGAGGAGCCCGAAGGCCGCGTTGGCCTCCGCGGTCGAGGGCCGCGCCTGCTGCAGCTCGATCATCTCCTCGATGGTGCTGGTGTAGCGCTGGATCAGGCCCTCGGTGGAGGCCTGGTCCAGGCAGCCCTCGATCAGCGGCGCGGCGCGATCGACGTCGATGCCGGCCTCCCCGGCCACGGCGGTGTGGACGAGGACCTCGACGGTGCGGTCGAGCAGCCCTCCGAAGGTGTCGGCCTCGGCCTCGTCCCACAGCATCAGCAGCTCGTCCGCCGCGACGTCGAGCTTGCTGCGCTTGCCCTCGACGAAGTCGACCGTGTCGAGGCTGGCCAGCCGTCGCCAGTTGGAGGCCGTCGGGTCGGCGTCGGCCATCTGGGCCAGGGTCCCCGCGATGGAGCGATCGTCGGACGCCAGCCGCGGCGCGTTGGTCTGCAGGTCTCCGCCGATGGCGTCCTCCGGTGGCACGTCCGGGGCCGTGGGCTGGTCCTTCTCCTGGCCGTCCTCCACCAGCCCCTTGAGGATCGGATCGCCGGCCTGGCCCATCCCCAGCGGCCCGGCCATCACGATCTGCTGGCAGATCGCCTCGAAGTCGAGGTTCTCGCCGCGGGCCGCGTCGGCGGAGTCCTCGGCGGCCTCCTCGATGCCCTTGATCGCCTCGTACCCGACGTGGGGCAGGTTGGCGGCCCACAGCAGCCCCTGGAGCGAGTCCTCCTGGTGCTCGGGCAGGGCGAAGTTGGTCCCCAGGATCGCCAGCAGCTCGAGCATCTCCTCCTCGTCGATGCCGCTGCGGAGGGTCAGGCGACGGATCCCGTCGCGGTACAGCTCGTCGACCATCCCGCCCGGCTCGGGCTCGGAGACCACCACGTCCCCCTCGAACAGGAGCGCCTCGAAGGTGATTTCCAGGTCGATGCCGCCGAGCTCGTCGAGCAGGGGCCGGATGCGCTCGATCATGTCGCGCGTCTGCTCCCGGGCGTGCTCGTGGTGCAGGCCGTACAGCCGCACCGTGTTGACCACGCGCTGCAGGCTGCGCAGCTCGCCGGCGAGCGGGTGCCGGCGCCCGCGGGCGGGGTCCTCTTCGGCAGACGGGCGCCCGTCGCCGGGCAGGTGAGGGTCGCTCATCGAGTTCCGTGTCCCGCACGCCCGCGGGTGGCCGCCGTGGCGGTGGCCCCCGGACGCCTCCACCCCGACATCAGGGTGGCCCCAGGTTGACGAGATCGAATTGTACCAGCAGCAGCAGCGCGCGGAACGCCGCGTCCGGAGAGGGGAACACCCCCGACTGCAGCACCTCGCGCACGGACCACGACTCCACCGACGGGTCGAGCAGGACGCTCTCCCGCTGACTCAGCGTGACCGGCAGCTGCGGCGCGCCGACGAACGCCAGCTGCAGGCGGTGGTCCAGGTAGTCGGTGAACGTCGAGACGAGCACCGGCTCGGTGACCTCCGAGCGCACCACCTGGGCGATCAGCTGGTCCAGCATCAGCGGCGGATGATCGGGCTTGACCTGCTCGGGCGAGCCCACCAGCAGCGCGCCGCGCTCCCACAGGAACATGCGCTTGAGGTGCTCTAGGGCCCGGCGGCTGGCGTGCGCCTCGAGCTGGGCCTCGTTGAGCAGGTTGCGGTTCAGCAGCGCCTCGCGGACCTTGTCGTCGTCCTCGCCGGCGACGTGGGAGATCACCATCGCCTGCGTCGGGGTCAGCAGCCCGTCGGCCTCCAGGGCCTCCACCAGGCCCTGCGACGTCGCCGAGCCCTCGGTGGCGACCAGGGTCGGGCCGTGCAGGTGGAAGCAGACGATCTCGTCGCCGGTCCAGCAGGTCACCACGCCCGCCGGCTGGTCGCCGAGGCTGGCCAGCACCACCGACCGGAAGTTGATCGCCGAGAAGTGCGATCGGGTCCAGCGGCGCTCCGGGTCCGGCGGCGGGGTGCCGTGGTAGAAGTCGATCACCGGACGCCAGCGGTCCCCGTGGAACCGGATCAGGGTGTGGAACCCGATGTGGCCCTGCACGATCCAGGTGCGCAGGGTGCGCCCGTCGCACTGCTTCAGCCCGGCGCCGGGGACGAACGCGACCGCGTCGGTGCCCCGCGGGAAGCGCCACTCGAGGACCTCGGTGCGGGAGCGCCCGTCGCCGAGGCTGAGGCTGCGGCTGGTGCTGAGATCGTCGTCCGGAGGCTCATCGACCAGGTCCAGCGAGAGGCTCGGAGGCTCGACCATGTCCCCGACCTCGCGCTCCTCGAGGTTGGCCAGGATCTCCTCGAGGTCGGCGATGAACCCCGCGAAGTCGGTGGCGGAGATCCGGATCCGATCCTCGAACACGTGGTCGGTGAGGTCGCCGAGCAGCTCCTCGGCGCTCTCGTAGCGATCGGCCGGGTCGGTGGCCAGCGCGCGCAGCAGGATCGGTTCGAGCGGGGTGGGGATCGACAGATCCCGGTCGATGGCCTCCTCCGGACTGAACGCGCGCAGCTCGTCGCGCACCTCGTGGAAGTCGCCGCCGAGCAGCAGCGGGTCTCCCGTGACCAGCTCGTACAGGACCGCCCCGATGGCGAAGATGTCCGACTGCACGGAGACGTCGATCCCGGCGACCAGCTCCGGCGCGAAGTAGCGGAACTTGCCGAGGATCTCCCCGGGGTCGTTGTCCCACTTGGCGATCGCCGCGCGGGCGATGCCGAAGTCCATCAGCTTCACCGCCCCGCCCCGCGAGATCATGATGTTGGAGGGGCTGATGTCGCGGTGCACGATCCCCAGCGGTTGCCCGTCGCGGTCGCGGGCCTGGTGGGCGTAGGCGAGGCCCTTGAGCGCCTCCATCACGACGAACAGGATGTGCTTGTAGGGGAACGAGGTGCCGGCCTCCTCGCAGGCGATCATCAGCCGCCGGAGGTCCATCCCGTCGACGTACTCCATCACGATGAAGTACTGGCCGCCGGCCTCTCCGAGGTCGTGGACCTGGACGATGTTGGTGTGCTGCAGGGCGACGGTGATCCGCGCCTCGTCGAGGAACATCCGGACGAACTTCCGGTCCTCGGTCAGGCGGGGCAGGATCCGCTTGACGACGTAGTGGCGTTCGAAGTCCTCGAGGCCCTTGGTCTTGGCCAGGAAGACCTCGGCCATGCCCCCTTGGCCCAGGGGGCGCAGCAGCGTGTAGCGTCCGGTCTCTCCAAGTTGCACGGTGCGGGAACCCGTGGGTGCGATCCTGGTTCCGGCCGACGGTGCACCCGCCCTCTAGCCTAGCCGAATCCGCGCTCGCTCGCAGGTGCGTGGGGCCATGCGGGTCACGGCCCGCGGACGATCTCGCCGTCGACGACCTCGGCGCAGACGCCCCCGCGCGCGTCCCGCACGACGATCCGCGAGACGTCCTCGAGCTCGTGGGCCTGCGCGAACAGTGCCTGCAGCCCGGCCTGCCGCTGCTCCACGGACCAGGCGTCCCAGCGGTCGTCGACGAGCACCGTGATCCCGGTGGGCTCGTCGATCGGCCGGATCACGCCGCGGAGCGGGACGTGCTGCTCGTAGATCGTGGCGGAGGGGGCTTCGCGGAACACCCGCGGGCCGAGGGTCGCCGCCGCGATGACGACCAGCACGACCAGCACGATCAGACCGAGGGTGGTCCGCGACGTGCCGCTCGGCGTCACGCCCTCGGGGACCGGGGTGCTCGGCTCGCTCGTGGTCGGCCGCGGTCGGGCCGCGGGTGTCTTCCGCGGCGGGGTCTTGGGGCCGACCGGGATGTCCTGGGTGTCGGTGCCCACCTCGGCCAGCAGGTCGGTGTCGACGGTGACCTCGAGGGCCTCGTCGAGCCCGCGGTTTCTCGGGATCCGGTTGGGCAGATCGTCCACGATCGCCGCGGTGTCGACGCTGCCCACCGCGTCGCCCATCCGGCGCGCCTCGTCCCGCTCCTTGGCCGCCCGCAGGCGCTCCGCGATGACCGGCTTGAGCGACCGGCGGCACTCCGTCAGCGCGCGGGCGGCGGTGGCGTAGGTGTCGCCCTCGAGGTCGTCGACCGCCGTGCTGGCTGCCTTGATGAACCGGTAGGCACGGCGGCCGAGCCGGAACTCGTCGCGGGGGATCGAGCGGGGGCTGCCGCGGTGGTCCCGCACGAACTGGTACCCCTGGAGCAGCAGCGCCAGCGACAGCGCGATCAGCTCGTCGTCCTCGATCTCCCCGTCCTCGACGTGGGTCGGCTCCAGCTCGGGCAGCCGCTTGCGCAGCGGGTCGAGGCCCTCCTCGAGGGCCCCGCGATACGCGGCCAGCTCCTCCGCGGAGTCCACCACCAGCGGGAACACGAACGCATCCCCCGCCTGGCCCGAGGTCCACCTGGCCAGCTCGTCGAGCAGGTCCGACAGTCCGGTGACCACGCCGACATCCCCTCCACGGTGCCGAGTACTCACCGTGCACCGACTCGCGGCGGAAATCAACCGAGGGTTCCGTGCTACAGTTCGTGGACGGATCGATGCCCGTGCGACACTCCACCGCGCTGCTCGCCTGGGCCCCTCTGGGGGCGCTGCTGTTCTCGACCTTCGCCAGCGTGCCCGCGCGCGCGACCGACGAGGCGGCGGAGGGGGACGAGGCGTTCTGGGTCGACACCCGCGGGATCATCCTCCCGGTGGCGGCCGACGGCGAGCTCGACATGGTGCGCCTCGGTGAGCTGCGGCAGGCGTTCGACGGCGGGATCGAGCACCTCCGCGAGGCCCGCTGGGAGGAGGCCGCGGTGGCGCTGGAGGGGGTGGCCGCGGAGCTGCCGGTCCCCGACGTGCTGGTCCCCGCGGCGGTGGCCCGGTTCCAGCAAGAACGCTACGCCCGGGCCCAGGCCCACCTGGAGCTGTCGCTGGCCGCCGATCCGTCGGACGTGCGCGCCAACAACCTGATGGGGCTGGTGCTCAGCGCCCAGGGCAAGGCCCTCGACGCGCGCCCCTACCTCGAGGCCTGCCGGGCGCAGGCCGAGGCCACCGGCAACGCCTCGTTCGAGGCGTACGCGATGCTCAACCTGGCCCAGGTGGAGCTGGACCTCGGGAACCCCGAGCTGGCCGGCGAGCTGGCCGACGGCGCGCTGTCGATCGGGCGCAACGAGCGCTTCGGCAACGTCACCGCCGCGGCGCTGAACACGCGCGGCAACGTGGCGCTGTACCACGGCCGCTACAAGGACGCCGAGAAGCTCTACCGCCGCAGCCTGGGCATCGAGCGCCGGGGCCGCGGCAACCGGGACCAGGGCGCGGTGCTCAACAACATGGCCACGGTGCTCGCCGCGCGGGGCGAGCTGGCGGAGGCGCGGACCCTGCTGCTCCAGGCGGTCGAGGAGGCGCGCGAGGGCGGCAACCGCACCCAGGAGGCGGGGATCCTGGTGAGCCTCGCCGGGCTCGAGCACCAGCTGGGGCAGCAGGACGCGATGCGGGCCCACCTGGACGAGGCCGTCGCGATCTACCGGGACCTGGACCTGCAGCGGGGGATGGTCGAGGTGCGGCTGCAGGAGGCGCGGCTGGCGCGAGACGAGCAGCGCTGGACCGAGGCGATGGACGCCGTGGAGCTGGCCCGCATCGCGCTGCGCGATCTGTCGCTGCCGCACATGGTCGCGGAGGTCGAGCTGCTGGAGTGCGAGCTGCTGCTCGACCGGGCCGATCCCCACGCGGCGCGGGCGCCCGCCGAGCGGTCCAGGGCGTGGTACGAGGAGGCCAGCCAGCCGGTCCAGGCCGCCAGCGCCGAGCTGTGCTGGGCGGAGGCGACCGCCGCGGTCGGGGAGAGCCAGGAGGCCGCCGCGGCCTATCGCCGCGTGATCGCGGCGCTCGAGGCCAGCGGGGCGGAGATCCGGCTGGCGGACGCGCGGCAGCGCTACGGGTTGTTCCTGGTGGCCCACGGCGAGGTGGAGGCCGGGCGCGAGACGATCGCCGCGGCGACCGAGTGGCTGCGGGACGAGGGCCGCCACGAGGACTGCGCCCAGATCGCCAACGCCGAGGGCTGTGCGCTGGGCGACGCCGGGGCGCTCGAGCCCGCGCTGGCGGCGTTCGAGGCCAGCGAGAGGGCCGCCAGCGCGGCGGAGCGCGCCGATCTGGAGCAGGCCGCGCGGACCAACCGGGTGAGCATCCTGGTGCGCCTGGGGCGCCTCGACGAGGCCGAGCAGCTGGCCGGACCCTCGCCGGACCCCGAGCTGCTCGAGACCATCGCCCTGGCCCGGGGTCGCAGGTCGTTCGAGGCGGGGCTCGCCGCGATGGAGCAGCAGCGCTACGACGAGGCGCTGGCCCGGATGGAGGAGGTCGTCGCCGTGGTGCCGGCCGGGGACCGGACGATGCTGCCGGCGACCCACGCCAACCTGCGGATGATCGAGCACCACCTCGGGCTGCTGCAGCTCGAGCAGGGGGATCACGACGGCGCCACCCGGCACCTCGAGCGGGCGCTGGAGCACGTCTCGTACGAGGAGGACCGCGGCGCCGAGGCCCGGCTGCTCAAGGACCTGGCGGTGATCCGGACCGATCTGGAGGACACGGACCGCGCCCTGTTCTACCTCGATCAGGCGCTGCCGGCCGCCCGCGAGGCGGGGGACGACGCCCTGGTGCGGGCCGTCCGGTTCCAGACCGGGCTGGTCACGATGGACACCGATCCCGAGCGCTCGCGCGCCGAGCTCGAGGCGGTGGTCGCGGACCCCGCCGCACCAGCCGACGAGCTCGCCGCCGCGGGCCACTTCAACCTGGGGATCGTGCTGTTCCGGATGGACGACTACGAGGCCTCCCGCGCCTCGCTGACCCGGGCCCGCGCGCTGTACCAGACCCTCGGGGACCAGGCGCGCGTGGCGATGATCGACGAGTACCTGGCCGACTTCGACGAGGGGATCGACCCGTGAGCGACGAGAACGTACTGCTCGAGGAACGCTGGCGGCGCGCGATGGAGCGACGCGAGGCGGGGGACGACCGCGAGGCCCGCAGGCTGCTGCGCGAGATCCTCCACGCCGAGCCGCGCCTGGCCGAGCCGCGCCTGGAGCTCGCCCTGCTCGATGCGGAGGGGGGACGCCTGGAGGACGCCGCCGAGCACGCCGAGCTGGCAGTGGGGATCCTCGAGCGCGGCGGGCAGTGGGTCGACGACCTCGAGTCGCACCAGATGAGCGCCTTCGCCTACAACCTGCTGGGCGAGATCCGCTATCGCCAGGCGGACGCGATCGCCACGAGCGCCGATCGCGAGCGGTTCGACCAGCTGTGGAACCAGGCCGCCGACGCCTTCGCCACGGCCTTCGAGCTCGACCCCGAGAACCCCGACGCCAAGCGCAACGCGGCCCACGTGCGGCGGATCGAGAACTGATGGAGTAGCGGAGATAGTCTATTCCAGATCAACGATATCATTGTTGATCTGTCACGTTGATCGTCTTCCTCTTCTTGGCCCCCGGGGGCGCCGCCGACCCCGCCGTGGGGGGCGGCTCGCGGCTCGCCGCCGGTCCCGCCTCGGGGCCGCGGGCGAAGAACACCGCGCCGCCCTCGATGCGCTTCGCCAGGACGCGCTGGACGAGCGCGGCGAGCCACCGCCGGGTGGTCGGGATCAGGCACGCGAAGCCGACGGTGTCGGTCAGGAACCCGGGCGTCAGCAGCAGCACGCCGCCGACCAGGACCAGCAGCGCCTGGACGATGGGGTCGCCGGGGAGCTCGCCGCGGCGCAGGCTGTCCACCACCCGTCGCCACGCGCGGCGCCCCTCGCGGCCCGCCAGGGCGGCGCCGAGGAAGCCGGTCAGCAGGATGATCGTGACCGTCGCCAGGGTCCCGATCGCCTTGCCCACCGTGAGCAGCAGCAGCAGCTCGACGGTGGTCGTCAGCGTGAACGCCAGGAACAGCCAGCCGAACGTCCTCATGCGCCGTCGTCGCCCCCACCGCGCTCGGCCCGCTTGGCCCGCTGCCAGGCCTGCTCCATCCGCTCGAGGCCGGCCTCGGGGAGCGGGATCCCGTCCCCCTCGAGCTCGCGCTCCACGGCGTGGAAGCGCCGGATGAAGCGCTCGTTGGCCTGGCGCAGGGCGTCCTCCGGGCCGACCCCGACGGTGCGCCCCAGGTTGGCCGCGGCGAACAGCAGGTCCCCGAGCTCGTGCTCCACGTCCCCGTCTCCCGCGAGCGCCTCCTCGAGCTCGGCGAGCTCCTCGCGGATCTTGTCCAGCACGCCGCGGACGTCGGGCCAGTCGAAGCCGACGTGCGAGGCCTTGTCCGACAGCCGCGCGGCGCGGACCAGCGAGGGCAGCGCGGTGGGCACGCCGTCGAGCACCGACGCGCGCCCGTCCCTGGCGGCCCGCTCGCGGGTCTTGATCAGCTCCCACGACAGGTCGGCCTCGCGCTCGTCGGCCGCGTGCCCGTCGCCGAACACGTGGGGGTGGCGGCGCCGCATCTTCTCGACGATCCCGCGGCTGATCTGCTCGATGTCGAACTGACCCCGCTCCTGGCCGATCTGGGCCTGGAAGACCACCTGGAACAGCAGGTCGCCGAGCTCCTCGCGGATCGCGTCGGCGTCGCCGCGGTCGATCGCCTCGACCACCTCGTAGGCCTCCTCGAGGACGTACGGCCGGAGGCTCTCGCGGGTCTGCGCGCGGTCCCACGGACAGCCGTCCGGCGCGCGCAGCGTGGCCATCAGGTCCACGAGCCGATCGAACCACGAGGGGGGAGGGGGGGCGGCGGTCACGTGCTCACCATCGTTCGTCTCCGGGCAGAGGCAAGGGCACAGGGGAGATCCCGCGGCCGGTGTGATACCATCTGCGGCGTCTCTGCGGAAGGCGCCCTGTGCGGGTGCGTTCGTCCATCAGGTGGAGACGATCGACGATGGGTGCGCAGTCCAGGCACCCGGCTGGAGACACTGGTATTCCAATGAATCGCACGGTCCTCGTCGTCGAACCCGATCCGATCCAGCGCGAGATCTTCCACACGGAGCTCAGCGACGCGGGCTTCGAGACGGTCCTGGCGGAGAATGCCGACGAGGGCCTGGAGCGCTTCGCCGAGAACGAGCCGATGCTGTCGCTGGTCGAGGTCAACCTGCCCGATCGGCCCGGGACCCAGCTGTGCCACCGGATCAAGACCGATCCCGATCTCCCGGCCGGCCTGGTGGTCCTGATCTCCGCCGGGGTCAAGGACATCACCAGCGTCGCCGACGCCAGCCTGCGCTACCACTCCGACTTCTACATGACCAAGCCGGTCCAGGTGGAGCGCCTGGTGTGGAAGGCCTCCGAGCTGATGGGCGGGCGGCCGGTGGGGCGCGTGGACGAGCAGGGCACGATGGCCCCCGCAGAGGACGGCGAGCGGGCCTACACCACGGACCCGTTCCAGGAGGTCCAGCAGGGGGACCTGGCCGATCTCGACCCCGCGACGCTCGTCATCTCGTTCTACCTGCACCGCCGCAGCGGTTCGCTGGTCGTGACCCGCGGCAACCAGGTCCGACAGATCGCGTTCCAGGAGGGGTTCCCGTTCGCCGCCGACAGCAACGCCCACGGCGAGGAGTTCGGCAGCTTCGCGGTCTCGATCGGGACCTGTGACGGTGGGGACATGGTGCGCGCCCGCGGGGCCTGGCAGAGCATCGATCGCCACCTCGGGGTGGTCGCCGTGAGCCAGGGCGTGATGGGAGCGCGGGACCTGTTCCGCACCATGCGCCTGCACCTCGAGACGGTGCTGACCAACACGATGGCGATGACGGAGGGAGAGTTCTTCCTCGAGTACGGGGCGCCCCCGCCCAACTTCGACGGCGTCGCCCTGCCCTCGCTCCCCACCGAGTACGTGATGCGCGCGATCCGCCAGGTCTACGGCGAGGAGCGCTGCATGGCGCTGCTGGGGGACGCGTCGGTGCCGCTGGTGGCGTCCACGCACGCCCACTTCGTGATCCGCGAGCTCGAGGACACGCCGTACTACGAGAACGTGCTCGACATGTTCTACGAGCCGGTGAGCCTCGGGGAGCTGATCGCCGAGGGGCGCCTGCGGCGCGGCTCCGGGCAGCTCGAGACGATCCTCGGGCTGCGCACGATCGGCGCGCTGTGGCTCGCCAGGGGAGGGGGAGAGCAGCGCGTGCCGCGGCCGGTGGCCCACGAGGTCGACCTGCAGTTCGCCGGCGCCGGACGCGAGCCGTC
>CAZOYV010000017.1:0-50916 GCA_964584075.1 uncultured Rickettsiales bacterium
TTCGCGGGTGTCTACCCGCTCAACCGGTCATAATCCCTGAAACGGCGTACTAGCGGCGGCGCAGCGCGAGCAGCAGGGCGGCGAGGCCCAGGGCCGTCAGGCCGCCGGCGGCTCCGCCCGCGCCGATCTGGCACGACGCGAGCTCGCCCATCGCCGGCTCGCCGCCCGTCTGCTCGTCATCGTCGTCGCCGTCGTCGTCCCCGTCGTCGTCCCCGTCGTCGTCCTCGTCCTCGTCGCCGCACATGATGTCGGCGATGTCGTCGGTGGCGAGGCAGATCGGGTCGGACTCGCCGAGGGTGTCGTCGCAGAGGTCGTCCGCGTCGTCGATCGCGGCGCAGATCGCCTCGCAGGTGGCCTCGTCGCGGGGGTCGTCGTCGTCGCCATCGTCGTCGTCGCCCTCGTCCTCGTCCCCGCACATCACGTCGGCGATGTGGTCGGTGGCCTGGCAGATCGGGTCCGCCTCGCCGAGGGTGTCGTCGCACTGGTCATCGACGGCGTCGATCTCGAGGCAGATCTCGGTGCAGTCCTGCGGCGCGCCGGAGGCCAGCGTCGGTGCCAGCAGCAGCGCCAGGATGGTGCACAGGCGGGCCAGGTGGTGGTGGAGAACCGTGGTCATCGTCGAGCCCCTCTCGTGGTCACTGCGAGCGCCCGCGGACCACGCTAGCAGGCGCACCTGAAGGCCACCTGAAGGGCTCGGTGACAGATCCGTCACCCCTCGGGGACCCAGCGGTACAGCTCGCTGTGGGGCTCGGGCTCGCGGGCGTGGACCACCATCCAGACCGTGACGCCGTCGGGGTCGGCGAACACCTGCGGCGCGTAGGCGCTGCCGGGCAGGTGCCACTCGTAGCGCCACTGCTCCTCGCCCGGGGCCCAGCTGTAGACCTCCTGGCGCATGATCGGGTCCTCGGCCCAGTTGGCCTCGCCGCCCAGCGCCCAGACCCGCCCGGAGGCGCGGACCAGCGCCGGCTTGATCAGCCCCATCGGCAGGGTCGCGCCCGCGGTCCAGCCGTCGTCGGCGACCCGATCCAGCAGCCAGCAGTCCCCCACCGCGAAGCCATGGCTCCCGGTGGTGGTGGTGTCGTCGGGGAGCAGTGCGCGACCGCCTCCGCACACCAGCAGCGTGTCGTCGAACACCAGCGCGGCCGGACCGTTGCGGGGCTCGGGGAGTGGCTCGAGGAAGTCGACGTCGTCGAGGGTGGGGTCGAGCACCTGCACGGTGGCCGCCGTCTCATTACACACGCCGAGGTCGCCGCCGACCAGCAGGCAGTGGTCCTCGTCCAGCGCCGTCCCACCCCCGTGGTGGTAGGGGATCAGCGCGCTGCCCGGCTCCAGCCAGGACTCCGCGGCGAGGTCGGCGACCTCGTAGAGCGGGTCGATCACCGGGTCGGTGAGGCCCCCGCCGCCGCCCCCGAGGTAGTACAGCCGCGGCCCCAGCTGGCAGGTCCCGCACATGTTGTGCGACCCGCCCCCGTTGCCCCCCAGCGCCACATCCTCGCGCGCGCCGTCGGCCACCGCGTAGCGCCGGAAGATCCCCCCGGTGTCGCTGTACAGGTACCCGTCCCACAGCGCCCGCACCGAGACCGTGTCGTGGCCGACCCCCTCGAGGTCGGTCACGAAGAACAGGCCCTGCTCCTCGCCCCCGTCGTCGGAGGTGTCGTCGTCGCCGGCGTCGTCGTCGCCCGGTGGCGACCCGAACTCGTCGCCGCCGTCGGCACACCCCACCGCCAGCGCGAGCGCCAGCGCGAGCAGGTCGAGGATCCAGGATCGCCGCCCCATGCGCCCCTCCTGCTCCACGATGTCGGATCCCCGGCAGGCCATCAAGCGGAGCGGTCGTGCTCCCGCAGCAGCCGCCGCGCCTGGCGCACGTCCGCGCGGTACTGCTTCTTGACGTGGCGGGGCGAGCGCTCGTGCTCCGCGATCACCTCCCGGAGCAGGTCGCGGGCGCGCGAGGGCTGGCCGGCGCCGGCGAGGTACTCGGCGAGCAGCACCTTGTGGGGCGGCCGCGGCGCGACGCTGGCCAGCTCCTGCAGCAGCGCGAGGCACTCGTCGGTGCGGCCGAGCTCGTTGAGCGCGTGGGCCAGGTACGGCCAGGCGCCGAAGTCGCGGTAGCCGCGGTGCAGGCGGATCAGCTCGCGCAGGGGCTGGATCGCTCCCTCGGGGTCGCCGCGGTCGATGCGCACGCGGCCCAGGCCGTACAGCCCGTCGCGGTCGTCGGCGCGGGCGGCCACGATCTCCTCGAACAGCGCCTCGGCCTCGTCGAGCTCCCCGGCGTCGTACAGCCCCTGGGCGAGGCGCACGCGGTTGGCGTGGCTCGGGGACTCCTCGACGTCGGCGCGCAGCTCCCTCAGCGACGGTGGGCGCTGGATCGACTGCAGCATCTGCTCGCCCACCTGGCGCATCCCCGGCTGGCGGAAGCGGAACAGGATCAGGTAGGCCACGCCGCCGAACGGCACGAACGGGATGATCCAGTACCAGTGGCTGGGGGCCCGGCGCCACAGCGCGTCGATCAGCATCCAGGCATTGAACGCCATCCACAGCAGCGCGAGGATCCGCGTCATCGGAGGGACCGCCGCTACTCGCCGCCGAGGCGCGTCGTGACGGTCTGGGGGTAGCTCGCGGTGGCGGGGAACCACAGCCGCCGGACCTGCTCGAGCACGCAGCTCTGCAGGCGCCCGTCGACCTTCGGCGAGCCGAACTCGGCGCCGGTGACCGCCCCCGAGGCCTCGACGGTGAACGTCAGCCACGCGCCGTCCCGGCCCAGCCGCTGGCGCTCCCGGGCGTCCTCCACGCACGCCGCGATCGTCTCGTTGCGCGCGACGGTCGCCACCACCACCGCGGGAGTCAGCCCCGGCGGGCCGCCCGCGGCGGAGACGAACACCGAGTCGTCCGCGTCCCCCTCCCCCGTCCCGGCGTTGCGGATCCGGCCCGGCACCAGCGGGAAGCGGATGCTCTTGCCCTCGTTGCCCGAGTACGGCGGGAACCGCAGCCGGGTCAGCTCGTCGATCACGCAGTCGTGGATCACGGTGCCCTCGTACCCCTCGGTCTCGAACCTGGCGTTGCCCGCCGAGCCGTCCGGAGTGACCCAGAACCGAACCCACAGCTTCCCCGCGTGGGTCTCGCCGCGGTCCTCGGCCTCGAGGAAGCAGCGCTGCAGCCCCGGGCTGGAGACCACCACCGCGTCGACGATCGCCGGCGTCAGCGCCACCGAGACCTCCGGCGGCGGCATCCCGCCCGCGGCGGGCTGCAGCGTCGCGATGTCGGTCAGCGTGGGCTCCAGCGGGCAGCGCACGACCACCGTGCCCTCGGCCGGGAAGATCCCGCTGGCGACCCCGTCGTCGTACCCCTCGAGCTGGCACGTCACCGAGTAGCTGGCCCCCGGCACGCCCTGCTGGATCGCGCACTGGTGGCGGCACGCCAGCACCCCGTCGATGTAGATCGCGGCGTCCTCGTGGTCGGTGGTGAACACCAGCTGGGGCGGTGCCTGGGCGTGGGCCGCCGGGACCGCGACCAGCGCGGCGGCGAGCAGCAACGGCGGCGCGGCGAGGCGCCGGCCTCGGGGACGGGTCTGCATCGGGGCGCCCCCATTGTAGAGGGGCCGTCGGGGGCGGTGCTACTCGGGCTTGGCCTTGTCGAGCACGTACAGCAGGGTCACGACGCCGGTCTGGACCAGCAGGCCGCTGTCGGCCTCCTGGACGATCAGCGGGATCGTCATCATCGCGCCCATCGGGGTCTTGTTGACCTTGAGCAGGCCGGCCTGCACGCGGCACTGGTAGCCCACGCCGGTGCGCACCGGCTCGAGGAACGAGCACGACTGCCGCAGGTGCACGAAGTTGCCGGGCTCCTCGGGCTTCTCCTCGCTGAACGCGTACCACAGCGCGTCGGTCAGCCCCAGGGTGCCCATCAGCATCGGCAGGCCCTCCTCGGCGGGGACCTCGGCGGGCTGGGTCAGCGACCGGTACAGCGCCACGTCGTCGTCGCTGAACGAGTACTCCTCGGCGGCCACGTCGGCCTCGTCGGGCTCCGTGACCACGCCGCGCAGCAGCGTCTCGCGCAGCTCGTCGCCGAGCTCGGGCGGGCCGAACACGAAGTTGGCCGGCGACATCAGGGACTTGTCCTGCGACGGCCCCATCACCTTCATCCCCACCCGCACGGTGCCGTCGGGCAGCTCCTTGGGGTCGCCCTCGAGCTCGATCGTCTCGCCGGGGAACGACGGCCCCGCGAAGCGGATGTCGAGCTTGCGCAGCGCCATCCCCGGGGCGTCGTTGCCGGCGGCCCGCGCCACGGCGCCCAGCGTGCACATCCCGTGCACGATGTTGGTCGGGAAGCCCGCCGCCTGCGCGACCTCGGGGTCGAGGTGGACCGGGTTGTGGTCGCCGGACAGATCGGCGTACTTCACCGGCGTCTCGGCGTCGGTGGTCCAGGTGGTCTTGCTCATCGTCGCTCCTCGTGGGCCGCCGCGGCGGCCGCGGCTACATCGCCAGGCCGCCGTCGATCGCGATCACCTGGCCGGTGACGTAGCGGGACGCGTCGCTGCACAGGAACGCCACGACCCTGGCGACCTCGTCGATGTCGCCGAGGCGAGACAGCGGGATCAGGTGCTTGGTCATGAAGTCCAGGTACTCCTTGGGCAGCACGTCGGTCATGTCGGACTTGATGAAGCCGGGGGCCACGGCGTTGACCGTGACGTTGCGGCTGCCGAGCTCCTTGGCCATCGACTTGGTGAAGCCGATGATCCCGGCCTTGGACGCGGCGTAGTTGCCCTGGCCCTTGGTGCCGGTCAGCCCGGCGACGCTGGACAGGTTGACGATCGCGCCCTTGCGGTTGCGCAGGAAGCCCCGGTACGCCGCGTGGGTGCAGTTGAAGGTGCCGCCGAGGTTGATGTTGATCACGTCGTAGAAGTCCTCCTGCTTCATCGCGAGGAGGAGCTTGTCGCGGGTGATCCCGGCGTTGTTGATCAGGATGTCGAGCCCGCCGAGGAACTCGGTGGCCTGCTTGACCAGGCTGGCCGCCGCGTCGAAGTCGGCGACGTTGGCCTCGATCGCCGTGGCCTTGCGGCCCATGCCCTGGATCTTCTCGGCGACCGCGTTGGCGCCTTCCATGTTGCCGAAGTCGTTGATCACCACGTCGGCGCCGAGCTCCGCGAGGTGCAGCGCGATGGCCTCGCCGATGCCACGACCGCCGCCGGTCACCAGCGCGCGATTTCCGATCAGTTCCATGGGGAGTCCCTCCGGTCGGTGTCGCCCCCGCGAGAGCCGCGGGCGCAGGTCGCCGGTTGTATCCCCGTACGCGCGGGCGTGTCAACGGGAGCGCGGCGGTGCTCAGGCGCGGCGGAGGTCGGGGTGCACGGGGGCCGTGCCGTCGCAGCTGCGGGGGCCGTAGTCGGTCATCGTGTCGGCGGCGGCGGCGTCGTCGTCGGCCGCGTCGTCGTCCCCGGTGGCGGAGTCGTCGTCGTCGTCCCCCTCGGGGTGGGTCGGCGGCGGGCAGCCCGCCAGGGCCAGCAGCAGGGGCAGGGCCAGCCACGACGCGCCGCGCTCGATCCTCGCTGCCATGATCTCCTCCCCGGGGGCGAAACCGGATCGTGTCACAGGCTCTCCGGCCGATCCAGCGCGCACCGGGGCGTGCCACGCGCCGCCGTCGGACCTACTGTTGGCTGTCCGGCCCTGCTGCGCCGGCCCAGGTGAGCTAAGATGAACGGCTCCGGCCCCCCCGGGGTGGGCAACCGACACACGGCGGATCGACGACGGCGATGACCACGGCACCGATCAGCACCCACCGGTTCCGGCGAGGCCTCGACCTGCCGCTGCCGGGGGCCCCGCGCCAGGAGCTGGCCGACGGACCGCGCCTGACCCGCGTGGCGCTGGTCGCGGCCGACCACGTCGGGATGCGGCCGCGGTTCGGCGCCCAGGTGGGCGATCGCGTCGCGCGCGGACAGCCGCTGTTCGAGGATCGCAAGAACCCCGGCGTGCTGCACACCTCGCCGGCCGCCGGCGAGGTGGTCGCGATCCACCGCGGCGAGCGGCGGGCCCTGATCTCGGTGGTGATCGAGCTCGACGAGGCCGAGCGCGAGGGGGGCGAGGGCGCCGCCGAGCACCCCCACGGCCGCTGGCACGACGGCGGCCTCGACGACGCCGCGGGGTTGCGCGAGATGCTGATCGAGTGCGGGCTGTGGACGGCGCTGCGGACCCGGCCGTTCAGCCGCACGCCCGCGGTGGGGGCGCCCCCCCCCGATGCCCTCTTCGTGTCGGCGACGGACACCCACCCGGGCGCCCCCGACCCGGCCGTCGCGCTGGCCGGCCGCGGGGACGACTGGGCGGCCGGGCTCGCGGCGCTGCGCACGCTGGCCGAGGGCGGCCGCGTGATCGTCGCCCGCGCCCCCGGGTCCGCCCTCGACGCGGCGGGGGTCTCCGGCGTGGAGCTCCACGAGTTCGCCGGCCCCCACCCGGCCGGTACCGTCGGGCTCCAGATCCACACCCTGGCGCCGGTGGACCGCCAGCGGGTGGCGTGGCACGTGGGCGCCCAGGACGTGGCCGCGATCGGCGCGTTCCTGCGCCGCGGCCGGCTGGACGTCGGGCGCGTGGTGGCGCTGTCCGGCCCGGCCGCGCGGGACCCGCGGCTGCTCCGCACCCGCCTCGGGGCCTGGATCGACGAGCTGGTGGCGGGCGAGGCCGCCGAGGGTCCCCACCGCGCCGTGTCGGGCTCCGTGCTCCACGGGCGCACCGCCATGGGCGAGCAGCACGGCTACCTGGGCCGCTTCCACCAGCAGGTCACGCTGCTGCCCGAGGACGACCGGCGGCGGTTCCTCGGCTGGCTCGGCGCCGGGGCACGCAAGTACTCGGTGCACCGCCTGTTCCTGTCGTGGCTCACCGGCCGCGCCCACGCCGAGTTCTCCACCACCAGCCACGGCAGCCGCCGGGCGATGGTCCCGCTGGGCGCCTACGAGAAGGTCTTCCCCTTCGACCTGATGCCGACCTTCCTGCTGCGCTCGGTGCTGGCCGGCGACATGGAGAAGGCCCAGGACCTCGGCGTGCTCGAGCTCGACGAGGAGGACGTGGCGCTGCCCAGCTTCGTGTGCCCCAGCAAGATCGACTTCGGCCCCGCGGTCCGGCAGCTGCTGACCCGCATCGAGAAGGAGGGCTGATGCGGGCGCTGCGCAGGCTGCTGGACCGCCAGGACGAGCTGCTGCGCCGCAGCAAGTGGCTGCGCGTGCCGCACGCGCTGTTCGAGGCCACCGACACCTTCCTGTTCACCCCGGGCAAGACCACCCCGGGCACGCCCCACGTGCGCGACGCCGCCGATCTCAAGCGCGTGATGATCACCGTCGTCGTGGCGCTGCTGCCGGCGATGGCGATGGCGATCCTCAACACCGGCCTGCAGGGCAACCTGGCGATCGCCGACGGCGCGGTGCCCCCCGACGGCTGGCGCGGCTGGCTGGTCGAGCTGCTCGGCGGCGCGGGCCACGACCCGGCGAGCTGGTGGGACAACATCGCGCTGGGGGCGGCGCACTACCTGCCGGTGGTGGCGGTGACCTTCGCCGTCGGCGGGCTCTGGGAGGGGCTGTTCGCCGGGGTGCGGCGCCACGAGGTGGCCGAGGGGTTCCTCGTCACCGGGATGCTGATCCCGCTGCTGATGCCGCCCACGATCCCGCTGTGGCAGGTGGCGCTGGCCACCAGCTTCGGCGTGGTGTTCGGCAAGGAGATCTTCGGCGGGGTGGGGATGAACATCCTCAACCCGGCGCTGACCGCGCGGGCGTTCCTGTTCTTCGGCTACCCGGCCCAGATCTCGGGCAACGAGGTGTGGTACGCCGTGGACAGCTACACCGGCGCGACGCCGATGGCCGCGGCCGCCGAGGCCGGGATGGCCCCGCTGCACGAGGTGACCTGGACCACCGCGTTCCTCGGCTGGATCCCCGGCTCGATGGGCGAGACCTCGGCGCTGGCGTGCCTGATCGGCGCCGTGGTGCTGCTGATCACCGGGATCGCCTCGTGGCGGATCATGCTCTCGGTGGTGGTCGGCACGGTGCTCACCGCGTCGCTGCTCAACGCCGTCGGCTCCGACACCAACCCGCTGTTCGCGATCCCGTTCTGGTGGCACATGGTGATCGGCGGCTGGGCGTTCGCCACGGTGTTCATGGCCACCGAACCGGTGACCGCGCCGTACTCGCGCACGGGCCAGCTGGTCTACGGCTTCCTGATCGGCCTGCTGGTGGTGGTGGTGCGGGTGCTCAACCCGGCCTACCCCGACGGGCTGCTCGTCGCGATCCTGCTGATGAACGTGTTCGCGCCGCTGATCGACCACTACGTGGTCAAGGCCCACGTCCAGCGGAGGAAGGCGCGCCATGCCGCGTGAGCGAGGCACCGGCTACACGCTCGGGTTCGCCGCCGCGGTGTGCGTGGTGTGCTCGATCCTGGTCTCCGGCGCGGCGGTGGCGCTGCGACCGCTGCAGGAGGACAACCGCGCGCTGGACATCCAGCGCAACGTGCTGCTCGCCGCGGGGCTGGCCGAGCGCGGCGAGGAGCTGACCGCCGGGGACATCGCCGACCGCTTCGAGGAGGTCCGCGCGCTGGTGATCGACCGCCGCAGCGGCGAGGTGCTCCCCGACGTGGACGCCGTCGCCTTCGACCGGGGCTGGGAGGCGCAGAACCCCGAGACCAGCGAGGCCGACCCCGACAACCCGGCGGGGCTGGCGCGGCTGCCCGACCGGCTGCTGGTGTACCAGGTGCTGGACGGCGACGAGGTCGACCAGCTGGTGCTGCCGGTGGAGGGCAAGGGGCTGTGGTCGACGATGTACGGCTTCCTGGCGCTGGACGCCGACACCACCACGATCCGCGGCATCGCGTTCTACCAGCACGGCGAGACCCCGGGGCTCGGCGGGGAGATCGACAACCCCCGCTGGCAGGCGCGGTGGGAGGGGCGCCAGGCGTTCGACGACACCGGCGAGGTGCGCATCGAGGTGATCAAGGGCCAGGCCGGGCCGCCCGAGGACGACCCGTACCGCGTGGACGGCCTGTCGGGCGCCACGCTGACCTGCAACGGCGTGACCAACCTGGCCCGGCTGTGGCTCGGCGACGAGGGCTACGGCCCGTACCTCGAGCGCTTCCGCGAGGAGGGCCGCTGAGATGGCCGTGACCCCCCGCGAGGCGTTCGCCGATCCGCTGTTCGAGAACAACCCGATCGCCCTGCAGGTGCTGGGCATCTGCTCGGCGCTGGCGGTCACGACCCAGCTGATCCCGGCGATCGTGATGGCCGTCGCGGTGATCGCCGTGATGGGCGCGTCCAACGTCTCGGTCAGCCTGATCCGCCACTACATCCCGGGCTCGATCCGGATCATCGTGCAGCTGACGATCATCGCCTCGCTGGTGATCATCGTCGACCAGGTGCTCAAGGCCTACCTGTTCGACGTCTCCAAGCAGCTGTCGGTGTTCGTCGGGCTGATCATCACCAACTGCATCGT
Source organism: uncultured Rickettsiales bacterium (assembly GCA_964584075.1). GTDB lineage: Bacteria > Myxococcota_A > UBA796 > UBA9615 > CAYRNR01 > CAZOYV01. The sequence goes on from CAZOYV010000017.1 coordinate 9,452, forward strand.
GATGGGCCGCGCCGAGGCGTTCGCGATGCAGAACAAGCCGGGGCTGAGCCTGCTCGACGGCCTCGGCAACGGCGCCGGCTACTCGATCGTGCTGCTGGTGGTGGCGTTCTTCCGCGAGCTGATCGGCGCCGGCTACCTGCTGGGCCACCCGGTGCTCAGGCCCGTCAGCGAGGGCGGCTGGTACCTGCCCAACGGGCTGATGGTGCTGGCCCCCGGCGCGTTCTTCGTGATCGGCCTGTTCATCTGGCTGCTGCGGACGATCAAACCCGATCAGGTGGAGGAGGACTAGGCCGATGCTCGAGCACTACCTCAACCTGATGCTCAAGGCGATCTTCGTCGAGAACATGGCCCTGGCGTTCTTCCTGGGGATGTGCTCGTTCCTGGCGGTCTCCAAGAAGGTCGACACCGCCGTGGGGCTCGGCGTCGCGGTGACCTTCGTGCTGACGCTGACGGTGCCGCTGAACAACCTGATCTACACCCACCTGCTGGCCCGCGGCGCGCTGACCTGGTTGCACCCCTCGCTGTCCACGGTCGACCTGACGTTCCTGGGGTTCCTGACCTACATCGGCTCCATCGCCGCGGCGGTGCAGATCGTGGAGATGACGCTGGACCGCTACGTGCCCAAGCTGTACGCCGCGCTGGGCGTGTTCCTGCCGCTGATCGCGGTCAACTGCGCGATCCTCGGCGGCTCGCTGTTCATGGTCGAGCGCAACTACACGCTGGCCGAGTCGGCGGTCTACGGCTTCGGCTCCGGGATCGGCTGGCTGCTGGCCATCGCCGGGCTCGCGGCGATCCGCGAGAAGCTGCGCTACAGCGACATCCCCGCAGGGCTGCGCGGCCTGGGCATCACCTTCATCATCACCGGTCTGATGGCCATCGCGTTCATGGCCTTCGCCGGGATCCAGCTGTAGGGAGGCGCAGCCGTGGAGCCCTGGACCATCGTGCTGCTCGGCGTCGGGATGTTCGCCGGCGTGATCCTGTCGCAGGTGGGCGTGCTGCTGGTGGCCAAGCGCATGCTGGTGCAGAGCGGCAAGGTCCAGATCGAGGTCAACGAGGACCCCGACAGCACGATGGAGGTCGAGGCCGGGCGGACGCTGCTGGCGACCCTGGGCAGCCAGGGGGTGTTCATCCCCTCGGCGTGCGGCGGCAAGGGCACCTGCGGGGTGTGCACGGTGGACGTGCACGAGGGCGGCGGCGCGCTGCTGCCCACCGAGGAGAGCCACATCTCGCCCAAGCAGGCCCGCGCCGGCACGCGGCTGTCGTGCCAGGTCAAGGTCAAGGGGGACATGAAGATCGAGGTCCCCCCCGAGCTGTTCTCGGCGCGCAAGTGGCGCTGCAAGGTGCGCAGCAACCACAACGTGGCGACGTTCATCAAGGAGCTGGTGCTCGAGCTCCCCGAGGGCGAGGAGGTGCCGTTCCGCGCCGGCGGCTACGTGCAGGTCGAGTGCGAGCCGCACACCGTGTACTACAAGGACTTCGACATCGACGAGGAGTTCCGCGACGAGTGGGCCCAGTACCACCTGTTCGCGCTGGCCTCGAAGAGCCGCGAGACGGTCACCCGCGCCTACTCGATGGCGAGCTACCCGGACGAGAAGGGCATCATCATGCTCAACATCCGGATCGCCTCGCCGCCGATGGACGCGATGCACGTCCCGCCCGGGCAGATGTCGTCGTACCTGTTCAACCTCAAGCCCGGCGACGAGGTCACCATCTCGGGGCCGTTCGGCGAGTTCTTCGCCAGGGACACCGACGCCGAGATGTGCTTCATCGGCGGCGGCGCCGGGATGGCGCCGATGCGCAGCCACATCTTCGACCAGTTCAAGCGGCTGCGCACGGAGCGCGAGGTCACCTTCTGGTACGGCGCGCGGTCGCTGCGCGAGGCGTTCTACGTCGACCAGTTCGACCGGCTCGCCGCCGAGCACGACAACTTCGAGTGGCACCTGGTGCTGTCCAGCCCCAAGGAGGAGGACGGCTGGGACGGGCCCACCGGCTGGGTCCACACCGTGCTGCACGACCGGTACCTGAGCAAGCACCCCGCCCCCGAGGACGTCGAGTACTACCTGTGCGGGCCGCCGGCGATGATCGACTCCGTCCAGAAGATGCTGTACGACCTCGGCGTCGAGCCCGAGAACATCCTGTTCGACGACTTCGGCTAGCTGATGCCTCCGCCTCGCCCCCCGGCCACCCGCGCCCGGATCCTGGTCTCCGCCGTCGCCGGGGTCGCGCTCCTCGTGGTGCTGATGTCGATGGTGCTGAAGCGCCCCGAGGGGATCGATCCCCGCGAGACGCTGGTGCTCACCGGCGAGACGATGGCCACCACCTGGCAGGTCAAGGTCCTGGTGCCGGTGGTCGACACGGAGCAGGACCTCGTGACGCCCCTGGCCCGCGCCGTCCAGGCCGAGCTCGACGCGGTCGACGAAACGCTGTCGCACTACCGGGAGGACTCGGACATCGGGCGGCTCAACCGCTGGACCGAGCCCGGCCCGATGACCGTGGCGCCCGAGACGGTGGCGATCCTCGAGCTGGCGCGCACGGTCAGCGAGCACTCCGGCGGGGCGTTCGACGTCACCGTCGGGCCGCTGGTCGGGCTGTGGGGCTTCCACCGCAAGCAGGCCCTCGACGCCGAGCCCGACCCGGCCGAGCTCGCGGCGCTGCGCCAGGACGTGGGCTACGGGCTGCTGGAGCTCGACCCCACCGGCCCGTCGGTGACCAAGCGGCGCCCCGGCGTGCAGGTCGACCTGTCCGCGATCGCCAAGGGCCACGGGGTCGACCGCGTGGCCGAGGCCCTCGACGCGCTGGGCCACGGCGACTACCTCGTCGAGGTCGGGGGCGAGGTCCGGACCCGCGGCGACAACGCCCTCGGCGAGCCGTGGCGGATCGGGGTCGAGCGGCCCCTCGACGACCGCCGCGAGGTCCAGCGCGCCATCGCCGTGCGCGACGCCGCGATGGCCACGTCGGGGGACTACCGCAGCTTCTACGAGCTGGACGGCCGGCGCGTGTCCCACACCATCGACCCCCGCAGCGGCCGGCCGATCGAGCACGCGCTGGCCTCGGCGACGGTGCTCGACGAGACCTGCGCCGCCGCCGACGCGTGGGCCACCGCGCTGATGGTGCTCGGCCCCGAGGAGGGGCTCGCCACCGCCGAGCGCGAGGGGCTCGCGGCGCTGCTGCTGGTGCGCCTGGGGGACGGCTCGTTCGAGGAGCGCGGGACAACGGCCTTCGACGACCTTATGCTGACCGCAGAGAGGAGCGCGCCGTGATCACCGTGGTGCTGCTGACCGTCGGCCTGGTGGCCATCGCGATGGGGATGCTCGGGATCGGGGTGCTGCTCGACTCGCGCCAGCCGCTGAAGGGCTCGTGCCGCACCGTCGGCAACTCGGGCAGCGGCCCGTGCGACACCTGTCAGTGCCACCACCCCCCGCCGGGGTCCTGATCCGACTCGCCAGTCGAGCGCGGCTCGGCACGCGACGGCGGCGGCGTCCGGGTCTTCCTCCGGCCTCACTCCTGGTGGTCGTACCCGAAGTGGACCCGCGAGATGACCTCGAGCTCGATCACGCCGTGGGTGGTGGTCGCCTGGTCGCGGCGATAGCGGATCAGCTCCGACGGCGGGCAGTCGTGGCCGACGCAGATCGTGGGCGTGGCGCCCAGCGGGAACGCCTCGACCAGCGCCTGCGGCAGGGTGAACGAGCCGTCGTCGGGGCCCTCGCACCACAGGATGTGGTTCAGCGGCATCCCGTGGCTGCTGTTCGCACCGTTGATCAGCAGCCGCACACAGGCGTCGGGATCGTCGCCCGCGGTCCAGGTCAGCTCGTTGTCCCCGCCGTCCACCAGCGGCACCGGGGCGGCGGCGAACGAGGGGTCCAGCGCCGCGACGCCGGCGGCGTCGAGGGTCACCGCGTCGAACTCGCCCCCGGACAGCGCCGCGGTGATCGGGTCGCCGGCGTCGAACAGGTCGTCGGGCAGATCCCACGGCCCGTAGTAGTAGCCGGGGCTCCAGTCGTCGGCCTCGAGCACCAGGTCGTCGCCCAGGCCGGTGATCGTCAGCGTGCCGCCGGAGATCGAGGCCGGACGGTCGTGGCAGACCCCGTCGAGGTCGCAGAACTGGTCGTAGTCGCAGGGCGGGTCGCAGAACCCCTGCTCGAAGGTCAGGTAGCGGCACTCGCCCTGCTCGAGGGTCACGACGTGGTACGGCGGGGCCGGGCCTTCGTGGACCGTACCCATCACGCGACCGTACCAGCCGACCCCCTCGGTGTAGCTCTCGACCACCTCGATGCGCGCGGACTCCGCCGGGGGGAAGCCGCAGGCCGGACCGCTGTCGTCGTCGCCGCTGTCGTCGTCCGCGGCGTCGTCGTCCGCCGTGTCGTCGTCTGTGGCGTCGTCGTCTGCGGCGTCGTCGTCTGCGGCGTCGTCGTCGTCCGCCGCCGGGCACCCCGGAAGCCACAGCAGCAGCGCGGCGAGGGCGAGCAGGTTCGAGTGGTGGTCCAGGCGTGCGGTCATCGGCCCCCTCCCGTCCCTCCTACGGTCGCACACGTCGCAGCAGGGCGACAGCGATCAGCAGCCCCCAGCCGACCCCGGCGCGCCCCCCGCTCGCCGCGCAGGCGCAGCCCCCGGCCTCGTCGTCGGGCAGGTAGTGCTCGGTGTAGCCGGCGCAGTCCTGGTCGTCGAGGTCGACCCCGCCGTCGCAGTCGTTGTCCAGCCCGTCGCGGCAGTCCTCGTCGGCCCCGGGGTGCACCGCGGGGACCAGGTCGGCGCAGTCGCCCTCGCAGGTGCTGTAGCCGTCGCCGTCGTGGTCCTCGGGCTGCAGCGCCGGGTCGCCGTCGTCGCAGTCCCCGCCCGCGGTGACCTCGTGGGGGGGCTCCGGCGCGCACGCGCAGATCGCGCCGGAGTCGGGCCCGTAGCCGTCGCCGTCGGCGTCGACGTGGTACAGCGTGCAGTCCACCGCGTCGTGCTCGTCGATCCGCCCGTCGCAGTCGTTGTCGCTGCCGTCGCAGACCTCCTCGCCGCACACGTTGCGCGTCACCGCCACCTCGTCGAGCACCACCCCGTCGACGTCGATCGCGGTCAGCGTCATCGTCGCGTCGGGGAACGCGAAGTCCACCGCGAGGCGCACGAAGTGGTGCTGCTCGGCCGCGGCGACGACGTAGGGCTCGTCCGGATCGGGGGTGTACAGCGGGGCCCCGCCGCCGCCGCACGAGACGTGCTGGACGCCGTCGACCACCGCCCGCGCGTAGTAGTGGTTGTGCCCGCCGATCGCGACGGCCACGTCGTGCTCGACCAGCAGCGGCAACAGCTCGGTCTGGGTCGGCAGGTCGTTGCCGTGGGCCCCGGCGGACCACGCCGGCTCGTGGAACACCACGATCTTCCAGGTGCGGTCCGTGGCGGCCAGGTCGGCGTCGATCCAGGCGTACTGCTCGCTGCCCTCGGCGAAGTCCTCGTACTGGTCGACGACGGTGACGTGCAGCGGGCCGTAGTCGAACGAGTGGGCGAACGCCAGCGGGTCGAGGCCGGCGTACGGCCAGTACTTGCGCAGCATCGAGGCGCCGCCCTCGTGGTTGCCGCGGGCGCCCATCACCGCCAGCCGGCTCATCATCTCCAGCGCGTCGGGGCGGCTGCGGTCGAAGAACTGGGTCTCCCAGCCGACCTCGCTGTCGCCGCCGGAGACCCAGTCGCCGCTGTGCAGCACCACCGTCTGGCGGGCGTCGGGGTCGTCGTCGACGTCGAGCAGCAGGCGGGCGCAGACGGCGTCGTGGACGTCGGGGTTGGAGCGCGTGTCGCCGTAGGCGTAGATCACGACGTCCTGCTGCGTGGCCGGCGGCGCGGCGAGCAGCGAGCCGGGGTGCACCTCGCCGTCGACCTCGACCTCGTAGTAGGTCCGCTGCCCCGGGGTCAGCCCGCACAGCTCGTCGATGTACTGGTGATCACCGCTGACGTGGACCGCGGCCTCGCCGGCATCGACGTCGGGCGTCGGCCCCCAGCGCAGCCACACCTCGCCGGCGTCCTCGTCGGTCTGCAGCAGCACCGTCATGCACGCGGGATCGTCGGGGTACAGCAGGTACGGGCCCTTGACCACCTCGGCGGCGACGGCCGGTGGGGCGATCACCGCGGCGAGGACGACGGACGCGACGTGGGTCACCCGGCGGTGGATCGGGGCACCTCCGTGTCGATTGTGTCGGTTCTGCGACACCCCGTCCATGTTGCTGCGATCCCGACGGGTCCTTGTCAATGGACGTCCCCGGGGGCATTGTACGGAAGCCCCTGTGTGCGCCCGCCGCGCGCGGTGGCAGACGAGGTGCACGATGAAGCTGAGGATGACGCGACGCCAGTTCGTCGGGGCCAGCGCCGCGGGAGCCGCCGCGCTGGCGCTGCCGCGGCTGTGGGGCGAGGGGGTCCTCGCCGCCAGCGACGGCCCCGCCCCGTTCGCCCACTTCGGGATCGACGAGGCCGTGGTCGACCAGGTGATGGCGCGGGCGCTGGCCCGCGGCGGCGACTTCGCCGACCTGTTCTTCCAGCACGCGGTGGGGACCTGGATCGGCCTGGAGGACGGGGCGGTCAACCGCGCCTACGGCCAGGTCGACCTCGGCGTGGGGATCCGCGTCGTGGTCGGCGACCAGACCGGCTACGCCTTCACCGAGGACCTCTCGCTCGAGGCGATGCGGGCCGCCGCGGACACCGCCGCCGGGATCGCGTCGTCCACCGCCGGGACGCCCCCCGAGGCCTACGCCGCGGGCCCCGTGGCCGACCACTACGCCATCGACGTGCCGTGGGCCACGCTCGGCGCCGACCGCAAGATCCCGCTGCTGCAGCACCTCGAGCAGCGCTGCTTCGCGCTGGACGAGCGGATGCAGAAGGTGTCGGTGTTCTACCAGGACGAGGACAGCCACATCCTGGTGGTGACCTCCGACGGCACCTGGTTCGCCGACTACCAGCCGATGACCCGGATGACGGTCAGCTGCACCGCCGAGCACGACGGCGAGCGGCAGTCCAACGGCGCCAACATCGCCGCCCGCCGCGGCATCGATTTCTACGACGACGACCGCCTCGAGGATCTGGCCCGGCGCGCCGTGGACCGCACCGCCAAGCTGTTCGACGCGGTCCGCCCGCCGGCCGGCGAGTTCCCGGTGGTGCTCGCCGCGGGCAGCTCGGGGATCCTGCTCCACGAGGCGATCGGCCACGGCATGGAGGCCGACTTCAACCGCAAGGGGACCTCGATCTTCGCCTCGATGATCGGCAAGCAGGTCGCCGAGCCGTTCGTGTCGATCGTCGACAGCGGGATCGACCCCCACATGCGCGGCTCGATCAACGTCGACGACGAGGGCAACCCGGCCCAGGAGACGCTGCTCGTCGAGGGCGGCGTCCTGCGCAGCTACCTGCACGACCGGATCAGCGCCCGGCACTACGGGCTGGGGCCCACCGGCAACGGCCGGCGCCAGTCGTTCCGCCACCCGCCGCTGCCGCGGATGCGCAACACCTACATGCTGCCCGGGCCCCACTCCCGCGACGAGATCATCGCCACGGTGGACCGCGGGATCCTGGCGGAGAGCTTCACCAACGGACAGGTCCAGATCGGAGCCGGGGACTTCACCTTCTACATCAAGACCGGCTACCTCATCGAGGGCGGCCGGATCACGACCCCGATCAAGGACGTCAACATCATCGGCAACGGCCCCGACGTGCTGCGCAAGATCACGATGGTCGGCGACGACCTGCGCCTCGACGACGCCGGCTGGACCTGCGGCAAGGGCGGGCAGAGCGTGCCCGTCGGCCTGGGCCTGCCCACGGCGCTGGTCTCGAGCATCACCGTCGGCGGCGTGAACGGCTAGGGGAGGGGACGCCATGGACGACCGCAGCATCCTCGAGATCGCCCGCCTCGCGGTGCAGGCCGCCGCCGACCTGGGCGTGGCCGACACCGCCGTCTCGGCCCGCCGCGACCGGTTCCTCGAGCTGACCCACCGCGACGGGGCGCTGGAGAAGATCCAGGAGAGCACCTCGCGGAGCCTCTCCGCGACGCTGTGCCACGACGGCCGCTACTCGTCGCACTCGACGTCGGATCTGCGTCCCGACGCGGTGCGCCAGTTCCTGGCCCAGGCCGTGGAGCTGACCGCGCTGCTGCAGCCCGACGAGCACCGCAAGCTGCCCGATCCGGCGCTGTACGAGGGGCGCTCCGACGCCGACCTGCAGCTCGAGGACCCGGGCTACGACGCCGTCGACGTGGATCGCCGCAAGCACATCGCCGCCGCCATCGAGCAGGCCGCCCACGCCGATCCCGAGGTGATCAGCGCCACCTCGACGGTCTACGACCAGCACAGCGAGTCGGTGCTGATCCACAGCAACGGGTTCGAGGGCAGCGAGCGCTCCACCAGCTTCTGGATCGGCGCCAAGGTGACCGTCGAGGACGAGGGCGACGCCCGCCCCGAGGCCTCGTGGTTCGTCGGCGACCGGCGCTTCGCGGACCTGGACCACGACGGGGTCGGCGCCCGCGCGCTGGCCCGCGCCAGGGAGCGCATCGGGTCCGGTCCGGTGGCGACGCGGCGCTGCCCGATGGTGGTCGAGAACGTGGTCGCGCGGCGGCTGCTCAGCCCGCTGCTCGGTCCGCTGTCGGGGCGCGCGCTGCAGCAGCGGCGCTCGTGCTTCGAGGGCAAGCTCGACCAGAAGGTGCTGTCCGAGAAGCTGACCGTCACCGACGAGCCGCTGCGGCCCCAGGGCTTCGGCTCGCGGCACTACGACGGCGAGGGCATCGCGGCGCGCCCGCGGACGGTGTTCGAGGCCGGCACGCTGCGGACCTACTTCATCGACACCTACTACGGCCGCAAGCTCGGCCGCGAGCCGACCACCGGCTCGCCGTCCAACCTGGTGATCGCCCCCGGGGATCGCGGCGCCGAGGAGATCCACGCCGCGGTGGGGGACGGGATCCTGGTGACCTCGTTCCTCGGCGGCAACTCCGACCCCACCACCGGGGACTACAGCTTCGGGATCCGCGGCCGGGTGATCGAGGGCGGCCAGCTCGGCGCGCCGGTCAGCGAGATGAACATCACCGGCAACCTGCTGCAGCTGTGGAGCCGGCTGGCGCTGGTGGGCAACGACCCCTACCCGTACTCCAGCATCCTGGCCCCCACGCTGGCCTTCGACGACGTGCAGTTCTCCGGGCTCGGGTAGGGGGCGGCGCCGTGGCCTGCGAGCTGTGCGGCGCCGACGCCCCGCTGGAGGTCGTCCGCGACATCTACGACCGGCGGGCGTTCCGGATCTGCGCCGAGTGCCGCAAGGTCAACGCCCGCGAGCGGCCCCGGGCCCCCGACCCGCGCGACCCGCGCAGCCGCGTCGGCGGGGACGACACCAAGCGCTGGCGCCTGCCCCCCGAGATCGAGTGCCCCCGCTGCCGGGGCACCGGCGGGGAGACCTGCCCCGAGTGCGGGGGCACCGGCGGCGAGACCGAGCGCCGCTCGTGCAGCTTCTGCGAGGGCTCCGGCCGCTACCCGTGCTACGACTGCGGCGGCGGCGGCCGCAAGCTGCTGCGCCGCTGCCCGACCTGCGGCGGGACCAGGACCGTGGCCTGCGAGAAGTGCGGCGGCGACGGCGTCGAGGTGATCCGCAAGCTGTGCCCCCACTGCGGCGGCTCGGGCCACCTGTGCCCCCGCTGCGACGGCCGCAAGACGGTCCGGCTGTACTCCTGAGCCCCCTCCCCGGACGGGTCAGGGGGTGGCGAGGCCGTGGGCCAGGGTCGGGGGGTCGTCGTCGTGGGCCGGGCGGCCGGCGCGGGCGAGGGTCGGGGGCCCGGCGGCGCCCGGGCGGAAGGTGGCGTCGACGGTGACGCGGCTGACCCACGCGTCGTGGGTCTCGACCTCGCCGCCGCGGCCGAGCTCGAGGGCCTGCTCGTGGCCGCTCCAGCGGACGCCGAGGCTGACGTCGTCGGACAGGTCGAACTGCAGCGCGGCGACCAGGTCGGGGGTCACATAGCCCCAGTCCTCGCATGCTGCGGCGCGCTCCGGGACGTCGCGGTCCAGCGCGCGGCAGGCGCCCGGACCGGGGTCCCACTCGCCGGCGGAGAACCCCACGCCCATCCCCAGCGTCGCGGGGTGGGCGCGCAGGTTGAACATCACGCTGCCGGCGCCGGCCACGTGGCCCGCGGTGGACTCGCGCTCGCGGGCGTCGGGCAGCGCGTCGAAGCCCGGCGCGACGCCGAAGCGCACGCCGGCGTCGAGGGTCACGCCCAGGTTGCGGTGGAACCAGATGCGGTCCTGCACGCCGATCTCGCCGCCGTAGCTGGCGCCGCTGCCCCAGTCGTCGGACATCAGCACCAGCCCCTGGGAGACGCGCAGACTGGGCGTCTCGAGGTCCGGCGCGGCGCGGCGCGCGGCACGGATCGCGGGGCTCGCCGGCGGATCGGCCACCGCGACCGGGACCACGGCGCGCTGCGGCGCCGGTGGAGGGGGCGGCGCCGCAGCGAACGGTGCGGCGGTGGCGAGGGCGTCGTCGCGGGCGGCCGCCTCGATCGCGGGCGCGGGCGGCGAAGCAGCGGCCGGCGGGGGAGGCGCGGCGGGGGTCGCCAGCGCGACGGCGGCGGGGGTCGTGCCGCGCGGCGCGGCACGAGCCGCGGGCACCGGCTGCTCCGCGTCGGGGCGCGCGGTGACGGCTCCGGGGCCCACCGCGAGCCCCCGCAGCATCGCCGCCGGATCGGCCACCGACGGCCCGAGCTGGGACGGCAGGGCCACCGCGAGCGCCACCGCCGCGGCGATCCCGCTCAGGGCGATCCACAGCCGTCGCAGCGGGTTGGAGGAGGCCGGGATCCCGTCGTGGATGCTGAGCACCACCGTGGTCGGTGCGGCGGCCTGGAAGCCTCCCCGCGGCTGGCGCTTCACCTCGCGCGGGATCGCCTGGAAGATCGCGAGGATCTCGGCGCAGCGAGGGCAGCGCTGGGCGTGGATCAGGAGCTCCTGGGGCCAGGGACCGCCCTCCTGGAGACGACGGTCCTCGAGACGAGCGATGAACTCGTCACAGCGCAACACGTTCGCAGGCCCCTCCCGCTGCTCGGCCCCGGAGGCGGTGGCCCCCGGGTCCTCCCCAACCTAGCACGGGATCACGCCATGGGCGAGATCCAAAGCACGCGCGTGGGGCGCGCCTGACTAGCGGCGATCGTCGACGAAGACGCGGTTGCGGCCATGGCGCTTGGCGGCGTAGAGGGCCTCGTCGGCGCGGTTGATCCAGCCGTCGATCGGCTCGCCCGGGCGCTTCTCGGAGACGCCCATGCTGGCGGTGATCTTGAGGCCCTTGTGGCAGTCCTCGAAGGACAGGTCCTCGATGCTCCGCCGGATCCGCTCGGCCACGTGGTAGCCCTCGATCAGCGGTGTGCTGGGCAGGAACGCGGCCAGCTCCTCGCCGCCCATCCGGACGGCCGGATCGCGGCGCCGGATCGCCTCGACGATCGTCTTGGAGGCCCGCTGCAGGGCGATGTCCCCGGCGGCGTGGCCGAAGCGGTCGTTGACCAGCTTGAAGTGGTCCAGGTCGATCATCACCAGCGTCAGCTTGCCGTTCTGGCGCTCCGTCTCCTCGATCAGCCCCGGCAGGCGGTCCTCGAGGAACTGGCGGGTCAGCAGGCCGGTCAGCGCGTCCCGCTCGCCGCGCAGGGCGCGGGTCACCAGCGACTGCTGGAACTGCAGGTCGGCCTGGTCCATCAGGTCGTAGCGGACCAGCACGTCGGCCACGTGGATCTTGTCGCCGGAGGTCAGATCGGCCTCGCGGATCCGCTCCCCGTTGACGTAGGTCCCGTTCGTGCTCTCCAGGTCCTGGATCCGCAGCACCGGCCCCTCGTCGGTGTCGTAGACGAACACCCGGCAGTGGCGCCGCGAGATCGAGGGATCGTCGATCCACCAGTCGCAGGTGTTGCGGTCGCGCCCGATGAAGATCGCGCGGCGGTTGACCGGGACCGGGAACAGCACCTGTCCCCCGCGGGGGCCCTCGAGGATCGTCAGCGTCGGGGCGCGGTCGGTCTCCTGGAACGCCTTGGGGCGCTGGCCATGCACGGTGGGCCGCGAGATGCGGATCTCCGTCGCCTCTCCGGATTCGAGCATGGACTTGCGTTTCTCGACCAACGGACACCCCTGGGCAGAGGGTCAGATTATAGCGGATCGGGCCCCCGATTTCCCGCGGTCAGCCGAAGCACCCGCGGCCCAGCAGGAACGTCACCACCGCCAGCGCGACGGCGACCGCGATCACGCCCAGGATCGCGGCGCGGCGCCCCCCGCCGGCCGCCTCGGCCGGGGGTCGGGGCGGGTCCGTGGCCGGGCGCTCGGGCGCCGGCTCGCGGGCCTCCGCGCGCCGCTGTCGCTCCCGCCGGGTCGCCTCCTGGCCCGCGGGGTCGAGCCCGGCCTCGCGCAGGATCGCCTGCCCCAGCGCGGAGCCGGTGGGCGCCCCGAGCTCCTGGGCCGCCACGGCCAGCGCGCGCCCCAGCTCCTCCATGTCCGCGGGCCGCTCGCGGGCGTCCGCGCGCACGCAACGCAGCAGGATCTCGGCCAGCACCTCGTCGTCGCAGTGGCGCAGCGGCCTGGGCGCGGACTCGACCTTGCGGTGCAGCACGGCGAGCAGGTCCTCCTTGGGCTTGACGCGGAACGGGTCCATGCCCTCGATGCACTCGTAGATCAGCGTGCCCAGGGCGTACACGTCGGTGCGCTCGCCGATGGTGTCGCGGTCGCCGGAGAGCTGCTCGGGGGCCATGTAGGTCGGGGACCCCAGCACGACCCCCGTGGCCGTCATCCGGGTGCCCTCCCGGTAGGCGATGCCGAAGTCGGTGAGCTTGATCTGGCCGTCCGAGGTGAACATCACGTTGCCGGGCTTGAGGTCGCGGTGCAGCACGCCCTGGGCGTGGATGTGGGCCACGGTGCGCGCCAGCACGTCGCCGAGCCCCGCCGCCAGCGCCGTGGGGATCCGGCCGGGCCGCTTGCGGAGCACCTGGCGCAGCGACACGCCGTCGACGAACTCCATCGCGATGTAGTAGGTCTGGTTGGCCGACAGGTAGTCGAGGAACCGCACCACGTGGTCGTGGCGGAGCCGCGCGACCACGTCGTACTCCTGCCGGAAGCGCTTCTTCATCTCGCGGTCGCGGGCCAGGTGGGGCTGCAGCTCCTTGAGCGCCACCGCGCGGCCGTCGGGGCCGGTGGCGCGGTACACCGTCGCCATCCCGCCCCGCCCCAGCGGCTTGCTCTCGACGGTGTAGTCCCCGACGGAGAACGTCTTGCCCGTCCCCCCTGGGGGGGGCGTGGCGCGCACCGTCGCCTTGGTGTCCGCGGCCATCGTCGCGTCGCTCCCGACGACCGATTGTACCGCGCCGCCCGGCCGGCCGATCGGATGGACCGGCGCCGCGGCCGCGGAGTACCCTGGACGCGACCCCGGGCCCCGGGGGACGCGGAGGGACGACCGGTGGCGTGGCTGCTGCGCGTGCTCGGTTCGCTGCTGCTGGTGGGCGGCGTCGTCGTCGTGATCGTCGCGCTGCGTCACCTGCCCGAGGCGCTGCCGTCCGGGACCCCCGCGCACATCGTGCACGTCGTCGACTACTACGAGGAGCCGCCGCGGGCGAGGTTCCTGCACGTGCTGGACGCCAGCCTGCTGCCGTTCGGCTCCGTGGCGGTCGGCGAGGCCGGGGCGCCGCCGGTCGACCCCGAGTTCTTCCTGATCCCGATGGTCGACGAGGCCCACCCGCTCAAGCGCCAGATGGAGCGCCACGCCCGCGCCCTGCGGGGCGGCGATCCCGAGGCCGAGGCGCGCTGGGAGGCCCTCGTCGGGTCCCCGCCGGACTGGACCGGCGTCCAGCTGCTGGCGCTGACCGACGCGACCCACACCTGGTCCCAGGAGCGAGCGATCAGCGTCGAGACCCACGCCGTGGAGGGCGTCGCGCGGCCGGCGGACGAGGCGCTGTCCCCCGCCGTGCTGGCGTCCCTGGCCGGCGCGGTCACCGGCTTCGACCCGGCCCACGCCGTGGTGCTGTCCATCGGCGAGGTCCCCCCCGAGCGCGAGGCGCTGACCGTCACCGTCGGCCTCGGCGCGCTGGCCGCCGTGCTGGGGCTGGCGACGTTCGTGGCGACGTTCTGGGCGCGGCGCCCCGGATGGCTGCACTAGGCCCCCGCCGTGGACCTGCCGTTCCTGCTCGCCGGCTGGGGGACCGCCGCGGTGATCGCGGCGGCGCTGGCGGTCGTCGTGGCGCTGGTCGTGGCCCGGCGCCAGATCGCGCTGCGCTGGCACCGCACGTTCGGCGAGCCGGCCGACGCCGACCGCGCCCGCGGCGACATCGGCGAGGTGCTGGCGTTCTCGTACGCCCGGCAGCTCGCCCGCGGCGAGCCCGATCTCGCGCTGCGGGTGTTCCCCGGCCGCAAGGTCGGGCGGACCGAGATCGACCTGCTGCTGCTGACGCGCAGCGCCGTGTGGGTCGCCGAGTGCAAGGCCTGGCGGGGTCGCCTCGTCGCCGGCGCCGACGGCTGGATCTGCTGGAGCGAGCCGCGCCGCGGGGCGCCGGGGCAGCAGCGCCGCCGCGACCCGGTGCGCCAGGCACGGGCCCAGGCCGAGGCGCTGACCCACAGCCTGCAGCAGGCCGGGCTGGCCGGCGTCCCGGTCCGCGAGCTGGTGGTCTTCACCCACCCCGACGCCGACCTCGACGCCGTGCGCGACGAGGGCTTCGTGCTGTACCTCGACGAGCTGGCCGGGTTCCTGCGCACCGGCCCCGGGAGCCAGGGCGCCACCCTCGACGACGAGCCGCTCGACCGGGTCCAGCGGCACCTCGAGGCGCTGCCGGCCTGGGACTTCCTCGAGCTCGAGGGTGGCGGCCGGCGCGGGCGGATCGCCAACGAGCGCCTGGCGCTGTCCTGCCAGGGCTCCCACGAGGAGCTGCCCCTCGCCGGGGTCCGCGAGGCGACGGTCCGGCTGCGCGGCTGGCCGGTCGTGCGCGTCGAGGTCACGCTGCACCACCGGGACGGCTCGACCCGGACCGGCCTCGCCCGCGATCCCAACGAGCGGATCTGGCTGCGGGAGCCGGACGGCCAGACCCGACCCTACCCGCTGTGCCTGCTGCGCGGCTTCGTGATCGGGTCCTGAGCGGCGGGCTAGCCAGCCCTGGCCGCGCGGTACAGCTCGCCGACCCGCTCCCAGTCGACCACGTTCCAGAACGCGTCGATGTAGTCGGGCCGCTTGTTCTGGTACTGCAGGTAGTAGGCGTGCTCCCACACGTCGAGGCCCAGCAGCGGCGTCAGGCCCTCGATCAGCGGGCTGTCCTGGTTGGCCGTCGAGTGGACCACGAGCCGGCCGAAGCGGGTGCGCGAGAGCCACGCCCAGCCGGAGCCGAAGCGGGTCTTGGCCGCGTTGCCGAAGAACGTCTTGAAGTCGTCGAACGAGCCGAAGGTGCGGTCGATCGCCCCGGCCAGATCCCCCACCGGGGCGCCACCCTTGCCGGGCCCCAGCAGCGTCCAGAACAGGCTGTGGTTGGCGTGCCCGC
Organism: uncultured Rickettsiales bacterium; assembly: GCA_964584075.1. Taxonomy (GTDB): domain Bacteria; phylum Myxococcota_A; class UBA796; order UBA9615; family CAYRNR01; genus CAZOYV01. Next base: position 24,921 of record CAZOYV010000017.1, read on the forward strand.
CGCCGTGGTTGCGCACCGCCGTGCGCAGCTCGAGCGGCACGCTGCCGAGGTTGGCGAGCAGGTCCTCGAGCGGCACGTCGCCGAGGGCGGGCTCCTTCTCCACGGCCTTGTTGAGGCCCGCGACGTACGCGGCGTGGTGGCGGTCGTGGTGGATCTCCATCGTGCGCGCGTCGATGTGGGGCTCCAGCGCGCCGAAGTCGTAGGGCAGGTCGGGCAGGGTGTAGGCCATCGGGCTCTCCTCTCCGCCGGGGGGCTCGGCCCCGCGCCGGCGGGCTGCGGTGATCTGGTTCGCCGCGGCGAACTTCGTTTGTATGACCTATCTATGAACCGGGCACGAGAATGCAAGGCCCCACGCGCGGAGGCCCGGGCGGCACGGAGTGGCGGGCGGATCAGCGCTTGGGGCGGGCGACCGGGACGGCGGTGCGGCCCCCCTCGGAGCGACCGCCGCGCTTCACCTCGCCCTCGCCGTCGCTGTAGGTCTGGGCCGGTGTGCTGTCCTCGACGACGTCGCCGTGGGCGCCGCGGAACTTGGGGCCGAGGCTGAGGCTCTTCGTGACCTCCCAGAACGCCTTGCGCTGCGGCCCCTCGGCCGGCGCGTCGGTCCCCTGGAACTCGACCTCGTACAGCAGCCCGTCGTCGATCACCTCGGTGATCTTCGCGCCGAACAGCTTGCCGCCCGGGCCGGCGGCGTAGACCTCGTTGCCGACCTTGTAGACCCAGAACGGGTTGACCGGGACCACCGACCCGCGCGGGGGCTGCACGACGGTACCGGCGTTCGAGATCACCAGCGCCGTCTCGGGGTCGACGTAGGCGACCTGGCCGAGGAACTGGGCCCCCGCCTCGGGGTAGACCGCCATGCCGGTCGCGCGCAGCGTGGCGACGGCCTTGAGCAGGTCGCGGCCGACGGTCATCTCCACGTCGCGGGGCTCCCCCTCCACGACGGTCCGGGCGGTGACGCGGTCGCCGTCGATCCGCTCGACGCGGGCCAGCTGGCAGCGCCCCTCGACGTCCCCGAAGACGATGTCGCCGGCCTTGAGCTGGGGATCGTCCGGGACCGCCACGATCACCGCGCCGGGGGTATGGGGCCGCTCGGTCTGCGAGCCCGGGACGAACACCGCCGTGGTCCCGTCGATCTCCTTGATTTCGCCGACCATCCAGGCCACCGCCTCCCAGTCGTCCCCGACCGGGCTGACCGCCATCACGGTGTCTCCCGCGCTGCCCGGCACGTCCTTCTCGGGGATCGCCCACTCTGGGCCGGCGGCCGCCTCCTCGGCGGTGCCGTCCCCGGTCCCGTCGGTGGCGGTGGGCTCGTCGGTGTCGGTCGCGGTGCCGTCCTGCTTGTCCCCGCAGCACGCCACCAGCCAGGCGCTGCCGGCGAGCACGGCGAGGGTCCTCGTCCACGTCGTCATGGTCCTGCTCCTCGTGGGTCTCGTGGCGGCGCCATCGTAGCGCAACGCCCGCGCGGGGGCGACCGCGCGTCACACTCGCCGGATCGGCTCGACGCGAAGACCCTCGACCCGCAGGGAGGGAGCGCCGACCCCGATCGGGACGATCTGCCCCGCCTTGGTGCAGACGTGCACCTCGCCGCTGAAATTCAGGTCGTCCGCCACGCCGCTGACGCCCGGGAGCAGGCCGGCGGCGCGGCCCACCAGGCGCAGCGGCTGCAGCGGGGCGTCCAGCGCGCCGCGCTCGACGCGCCACGCCTCGGCGACGTGGAACGCGACCTCGCCGCGCCGGCGGTCCCAGTCCGCGACGTGCAGGACACGGCACAGCACGCCCGGGCGCAGCGAGGCGAGCAGGTCCCCGGGGGCGATGTCGCCGGCCGCCAGGTAGGTGTTGGTCATCCGCGGCAGCGGCGGGTGGCGATAGCTGGCGCGGCGCCCGTTGCCGGCGAGCGATCCGAGGCCGCGCGCCGCCGCGGCGCGGTCGACGATCAGCTCGCGGGCCACGCCGCGCTCGATCAGGGTCGTGGCGCGGGCCGGGCTGCCCTCGTCGTCGACGCGCAGGGACCCCCCCAGCCCCGGGACCCCGCCGTCGTCGACGACGGTCACGGCGCGCGGGGCGATCCGCTCGCCGAGGCGTCCTGCGAGGGGGGATTCGCCGCGAGCCACGAGGTCGGCCTCCAGCGCGTGCCCGCAGGCCTCGTGGAGCCACGCCCCCGCGGCGCTGCCCTGGAGTACCACGGCGACGTCTCCGGCCGGCGGAGGCAACGCGTCGAAGGCGAGCCTGGCCCGCCTCGCGGCCAGCGTGCCGAGCGCCTGCGCCCAGCCCGGGTCGATCGCCGCGGCGCGGCGCCGGGACCCGCCACTGGCCGACGCGGCGGCGTGCCGCACGCCCCGCTCGGCGCGGACCTCGACGTGGAGCTCCAGCCAGCGGGCGGTGTCGGCGACGAGCAGGCCGTCGCGGCCCGCCACGGCGTGACGGCGGCGCGTGACGGTCAGCGTCGCCTCCGCCCGGATCACGGCCGGGTCCGCGCGGGCCGTGGCGACCGCGGCGTCCAGCAGCGCTCGGGCGGCGGCGCGCTCCGCGGCGGCGAGCTCGGGGCGCAGCGCGTCGGACCGCTCCGTCGCCAGCGGGCAGGCGCGCCACCGCCCGCCGGCGGCACCCCCCGGGGCGCCCGTGGCGATCCCGGCGTCGACCTGGAGCGTGGCGCCGAGGAGCACCCCGTCGCGGCCGCTGAGGTGGAGTGCGGTGGTGTGCTCGGCGAACGCCTCGGTGGCGTCCCCGTCCGCGGCGAGGGCGTCGAGGGCCACCCGCGAGAGGGTCGCCCCCGCGGGGGTCACGCGGGCCCCTCGAGCAGCCGCTGGATCTGCGCCCGCGCGTCGGGCGGGGCGTCGTCGCCGATCGCCGCCAGCGCTGCGTCGCGCGCGGCGGCGAACGCGTCGTGCTCGTCGCGCAGCCGGTGCAGGCGCGCCCAGCGGACGTGGTCGGCCCACGAGACGTGCCCCTCGAGCCCGCCCTTGACCTGCAGCATCAGGTCCTCGACGCGGTCGAGCTTGCGCTCCATCCGCAGGTACAGGTCGGCCAGCAGCCGTGCGGCGGGGACCGAGATCGGCTTGGCCGCGCAGGTCCCGGTGGCGCAGTGGCGCTTGATCCCCTGCTCGAGGACCTCCGCCGCGCCGTCGAGGTCGCCGCGCTGGGCGCGGTACTCCGCCAGCACCTGGGCCGCCTCCACCATCTGCGGCTGCAGGGCCAGCACCCGCGAGAACGTCTGCTCCACGGCCTCCCCGTCGTCGATCGCCATCTCGGCGCGGCCGCGCAGCACGAGCAGGCCGACCTCCTCGCCGATCTCCTCGATCGCGTCGTCGAGCAGCGCCCGAGCGTCGGCCGGCCGGTCGGCGAGCAGCAGCGCCTCGCCCTCCAGCAGCGGCACGTTGAGCAGCCCGGCGCGGTCCAGCGCGTCGAACCCGATCTCCTCGCGCGCCAGCTCGAGCTCGCGGGCGGCGTCGTCGAACCGCTCGGCGGCCAGCAGCGCGCGCCCGAGCTCGAAGTGCACCAGCGGGTCGTCCTCGTCCTGCTCCTCGTCGGCGGCGTGCAGCGCCTCGAGCTGCTCGATCGCGGCGGCGATCCGCCCGTCGTTGAGCGCCAGCACCGCGTCGCGGAACGGCTCGCCGCGGTCGCGGTAGTCCTCGGCGACCTCGTCGTCGAGGGTGCCCAGCAGCCGCTCCCACTGGAGCTCGGGGGGGTCCTCGACCTCGTCGATCGCGCCCTCGTCGACGAACAGCGCCTGGTGCTGCGCGTCGCGCTCGGCGTCCTCGACGGCGCGCTCCAGCCGGGCCTCGATCTCCGCGCGCTGCTCGTCGCTGGTGCTCATCTCCAGCGCGGTCTGGAGGTGGTTCACCGCCGACTCCGGATCGCCGCCCTCGAGCGACAGCTCCGCCTCGCGGAGGTTCAGCGCACGCAGCGCGGCGCTGGCGCGCGTGCATCCGTCGAGGGCCCGCTCGCGCAGCTCGCCGCGGTCGCCCGCGGCCTCCCCGGCGCGGCGGAACAGGTCCAGCGCCTCGGCGGCCTGCTCGCCGGCGAGGGCGCGCTCTGCCTTCTCGAGCAGCTTCTGGGGGTCGCCCCCGAACAGACGGCGGAAGAACGACATCGGCACCTCCGGTCCGCAGAGGGTAGCAGAATCGTGACCGTGCGCCGGGTGCGCCCGCAGCCCGTGCGCGCCGGAGCCCGGGCGCGAGGCGCGCCTTGACCCCTCCCCCGATCCCCCGTACAACCGCCTTCGCCAGGGGGTGCGATGGTTCGGCTCCACTCGCTCAGCGTGGTCTTCCCGGTGCACGACGAGGAGGCCAACATCGAGCGCTCGGTGCGAGACGCGGCGGCCGTGCTCGCGTCGCTGTGCGAGCACCCCGAGATCGTGGCGGTCGACGACGCCAGCACCGACCGGACCCCCATGCTGCTGAGCCGGCTGCAGGACGAGGTCCCGTTCCTGCGGGTGATCCGCCTGGAGCGCAACACCCGCTTCGCGGGCGCCCTGGCGCGGGCGCTGCGCGAGGCCCGCGGGGAGCTGGTGTTCTACACCGACGCCGACGGCCCCGTGGACCTCGCCGACCTGGCCGGTGCGCTGCCCCTCGCCGAGCACGCCGACGTGATCACGGGCTACCGCGTCGACCGCCACGAGGGGCTCCGCCGGGCGGTGTACTCGGTGGGCTACAACTGGCTGATCGGGGCGCTGTTCGGGACGCGGCTGCGCGACGTCAACTTCGCCTTCAAGCTGTTCCGCCGCGAGGTCCTCGAGGCGATCGAGCCCCGCAGCCACGGCTCGTTCATCGACGCCGAGCTGCTGCTCGAGGCCCGGCGGCTGGGCTTCCGGGTGCGCCAGGTCGGCGTCCACTACCACCCCCGAACCGCCGGGGTCAGCACGCTGGCGGACGCGGGCATCGCGCGGCGCTGTGCGAGCGACGCGCTGCGCTACCGGCTGGGGCTCGCGCCCTGGACGCGCGGCCGGACCCCGCCAGCGCGATGAGCGACCGCCTGCTGATCGTCAACGCCGACGATCTCGCCCTGCACCCCGCGGTCAACGAGGGCGTCTTCGCGGCCCACGAGGCGGGCCTGCTGCGCTCGGCGTCGATGATCGCCGGCGGGGAGGCCGGAGACGAGGTGCTGCGCTACCTCGGCGACCACCCGGAGCTCGACGTCGGGGTCCACCTGACGCTGCTCGACGTGCGGCCCTGCGGGGCCCCGGACCCGTGGCGGCCGTGGCTCGACGGCGCGGGCCGCCTGCCGCCCTCGGCCCGGGCGGGCTCGCTGGCGCGGCTGCTGCCGGCGCTGACGCGGCACCCCGCCGCGGCGGTCGCCGAGTTCGACGCCCAGATCCGCTCGCTGCGCGACCGGGGGCTCCGCCCGACCCACCTGGACAGCCACAACCACCTGCACCTCTGGCCGACCCTGTTCGCCCCCGTCGCCGCGCTCTGCGCACGCCACGGGATTCCCTGGATCCGCGTTCCCGGCGCGCCGCGGTGGCCCCGGCGGCCCTGGGAGATCGACCGCGCGGTGCTCAAGGGCGTCGCGATCCGCGCGCTGGGGCAGGCGGTGGCTCCGGGCCGGCCGCCACGGCTGCGCTCGCCCGATCACTTCGTCGGGCTGGGGCTGTACGGCCCCGCGGCGACACCCGCCCGGGTCCGGCGCCTGGCACGAGATCTGGGCCCGGGCGTCACCGAGTGGCTGGTCCACCCGGTGCGCAGCACCGCGGCGTTCCACGCCGCGTTCCCGTGGGGCCGCCGCTGGGGCCGCGAGCTGGAGACGCTGTGTCGCCCGGAGACCGCCGCGGTGCTGGCCGAGGCCGGGGTGCGGCTGGCCGGGTTCGGGGAGCTGGCGTGAGCTCGGTCGGCGCCGCGGTGGCGCGCTTCGCGGCCACGCCGTGGGCCACCGCTGCGGTGGTCGTCGCGGCGGTGGTGGTGCCGCTGATCGGCAGCTGGAACCGCGACTTCATCGCGCTGGAGGCCGACCTGATCCTGGCGTCGCGGGGCAGCCTCGCCGACATCGCCGCGACCCTCTCGGGGCCGCTGAAGGACCAGAGCCCGCTGTACCTGTGGATGCTCCACGTCTGGCAGGCCGTGCTCGGAGAGGGGCCGCGCACGATCCGGCTGCTGGGGCTGCTGTGGGGCGGCGTCGCCGCGGGCTACACCTACCTGCTGGGGCGCACCTGGCGCGGCCACGCGGTGGGGCTCGCCGCCGCGGCGCTGCTGATCGCGATGCCAGCGTTCGTCGAGCACGCCCGCGGGGCGCGGATGTACATGGTCTACGTCGCCTGCTCGGTGGGCGCGATGGCCCACGCGTTCCGCTACCTGCGCGGCGGGCACTGGGCCGACCTGCTGGGCTGCGCCGGGCTGTGCACCGCCGGGATCTACACCCACTTCTTCGGGTTCGGCACCGCGGCCCTGGCGCTGGGGGCGCTGATCGGCGGCGCGCTGTGGTCGCCCCCGCGGCGCCGGGCGGCGTGGGGCGCCGGCGCGGCGCTGGGGGTCGGCGCCGCCACGATCCCCCAGCTCCGGCGGGTCCACGCGGCGTGGTCGATGGCCGAGGGCAAGGGCACGTTCTACTCGGCGCCGGGCGGTCCGGGGACGTTCCTCGAGGCGGTCAACGGCGAGCAGTTCTACGGCAACCTGGCGTTCGGCGACGTGATCCCGCTGCCGGCCCCGTGGCCCTTCCTGATCGCGTTCGCTCCGCTGCTGGCGCTGCTGGTGTGGGGCCTGGTGCGGCTCGAGGGCGCGTGGCCCCGGATCGTCGCGGCGGGCTGGCTGTTCGGCGCCGAGGGGGCGATGTTCGCGCTGCGCGCCGGGCTCGAGGCCGACATCCGGCCGCGCTACCTGTCGTTCGTGATGCCGGTCGCCGCGCTGCTGATCGCCACCGCGCTGATCCCGCTGCGCGGGGTCCGCTGGCGCCGCTGGCTCCCGCTCGGGCTGGCCGCGCCGGTCGTGGCGCTGCTGATCGCGGGGACCGTCACGCGGATGGCCCAGCGCGGCCGCCCGTACCGCGACGTGGTGGCCTGGTGCGAGCAGCGGATGGACGACGGCGACCGCATCGCCACGTTCCCCGGCTGGACCCGCAACGCGGTGCGGCTGCACACCGACCGGCCGGTGTACCCGGGGGGCAACCGGGAGATGCTCCACGCCGCCGGCGACGGCGGCAAGCTGCTGCTCGTCGAGAGCCAGATGCGGGCCCACGATCCGACCCGCGAGTTGGACTGGCTGCGGGACCGCGCGCTGCTGGTCGAGGAGCGGCAGTTCCACCGCACGCGGGTCTACGTCTTCGACTACGACGGGTTCCGGGCCGCGCGGCGCGACCTGCGCCGCGACTGGGGGCGCCGGGTGCGCGGGGCCGAGGGCCGCGGCGCGCGACTGGCGGTGGTCGGCGACGTGGTCGCGCCGTCGTGGTCCCAGGGGCCGCGCCAGGGGGCGCTGCGGATCCTGCGGGGGCCCCAGCGCCAGGCCGATCTCTCGGTGGCGTTCTTCGTGCCGCCCCCGGACCGCCGCCCCGACGCGGCCGACCGCCGCCGCGCCGAGGCCATCGCCCAGCGGCTCGTCACCGACGGCGTCGACGTCGCCGCGCTGGTCGGCCCCGGGTGGCGGGGCCGCCCCGCCGGGCACGCCGCCGCCGCGGACCTGCCCGGCAACGCGCTGCCCGGGACGCTCCGCGACGGCGAGGTCCGCACGCTGGAGGCCGGCGGGGTCCGCGCGGTGGTCGCGGGGCTGTCGCTGGAGGGCCCCGGGGCGGTGGACGACGCCCTGCGAGCCCGGGTCCGCGGCTGGTCCGAGGAGGCCGACCACGTGGTGCTGCTGGTGGGCTGGCCTGCCGGCCCGGACGGCCGCGAGGTCGCCTGGCAGCGGCAGGCCGGTCGCGAGCTGCTCGCCGCCGGTGCCACCGCCGTGCTCGGGCGCAGCGGGGGGCGCGACACCCCGCTGGAGTGGACCTCCGAGGGGGTGCTGGCGACCAACCTCGGGACGATGGCCCACGACGCGCGGCTGTCCCGCGAGGAGCAGGGCTGGCCGGGCCGCGCGATGGTGCTGCTGCTGCTCCCCGACGGCTCGATCGAGCTGGAGACGGCCGTCCTGCGCGTCAGCGGCGGCGGCCACCCGGTGCCCGCCGAGCGCCGGCCCCGCGTGCTGGTCACGCCCCCGCCCCGCGACCCGATCGGCGCCCGCTTCCGGGACCGCCTCGGGGACGCCGAGCTCTCCGTCGTGGGCGGCCGCGCCGGCGGGGCGTCGTTCACGCCGGAGCCCGCCGATCCGCGCGATCCGCTGCAGCTCCGCGGGCGGCGCCAGTGGGGCCCGGGGTGGCGCGACGGGGTGGCCGAGGGGGTCGGGACCTGCGGCGACTTCGCGCGCCCCGCGATCTGGGCCCCGCCGCCCCCCGGCGGGGCGCTGGTGCTGCACTTCGCGGGCGTGCCCCTCGACGACCGGATCGACGGCGTGATCGGGGTCTCCGACGGGGAGTTCGATCGCGAGCGCGGCGGGGATCGCCGCCCGCGGCTGCGCCCCACGACCCTCGAGGTCGAGATCGACGGCGAGCCGGTGGCCGCGATCGTCGGCGCGGACGAGCCGGGCTGGCGGGGGTTCCGGGTCGCGACCGGCGCCCGCGCCGGCGGCGTGCACGACGTGACGTTCCGCGTCCACGCGCGGCGTCCCCGCGACCACGGGTTCTGGTTCGACGCGTGGACCGTCGCCGAGCGGCCCCTCGCCGCCACGCCGGTCGCGGTCACGGCCGACACGGTCCGGCCGGTGTTCCGCGAGGGGCTCGACGGCGCGCGGGTCGGCGTGCGCCTCGACGACGGCCGCTACCGCGGCTGCCCGGCGACGCCCGGCGCCGAGACGATCCCCGGCGAGGAGCAGGGCCCCGACGGCGAGGGCCTGCTCGACCACCGCCGGCGCTGCGGCCGCGCGCGCGACGCCTGGAACGTGGTCGCCACCACCCGCCACGTCGCCGGCGGCGAGCTGCGCGACTGCATCTGGGCCCACCCGGTGGACGACGGCGCGATCGAGCTCGAGTACCCCGGCGTGCGGATCGGGGCGCGGCTGGCCGGGGTCCACGGGATCACCGACTTCGCGCTGGACCGCCGGGACTACCCCGTCTACCTGGAGATCGAGAGCGAGGGCGAGCTGTGGTTCCGCGGCGCGGTCGCCACCGAGCCCGGCTGGCACCCGTTCGCCGTCGACACCGCGGCGTGGGCCGGGACCCGCCGCGACGTGCTGTTCCGCGTCGAGACCGACAAGCAGCGCTGGCGCCACTACTGCTTCGACGCCGACATCCGCTGAGCGCGTGGACCGGCGAGGCGCGCGGTCACCCGCCAGCGCGCAGCGCCGCGAGGGCGCGCTGGGCCCGGGCGGGGCGATCGCCGCTGGCGGCCCCGCCGGGGTCGAGCTCGATCACCAGCGAGAAGGACCGCCGGGCGGCGTCGAGGTCCCCGTGGCGGGCCGCGATCTTGCCACGGCGGAAGGCCTGCTGCGCCGCCAGCCGCCGGGCCGCCTCGTCCACCAGCGAGCGGCGGTAGGCGCCGCGCGCGTCCGCGTCGAGCAGGGCCTCCTCGGCCTCCCGCAGCGCCGCGACGAGGGCCTCGCGGAGGCGGGCCAGGGACGTCCGCTCGGCGGGCCGGGGCCGCACCGCGGTGGCGATCGCGCGGGTCCGCTCCAGCGCCCGCGCGAGGACGTCCGGGGGATCGGTCCAGTGCGCACCGATCAGCGTGAAGTGGTCGCGCCGCAGGCGCCCCGAGAGGCTCCGCAGCTCGCGCTCGGCGAGCAGGCGCTGGCGCTCCTCGCCGGGCCCCGCGGCGGCCAGCTCGACCAGCCCGATCTGGTACAGCGCCAGGACCACCCGGATCAGCTGGCGGTCGCCCAGCCGCGAGTGGGCGGTGACCTCCCCGATCGTCTGGTCGTCGAACAGCATCCGGGTCAGCACCCGGCTCTCCTCGGGCCGCAGCTCGACGTGGCGGAACAGGCGCTCGCCCAGGGCCGTGAGGAACACGTGCTCGCCCGCGTGCCGGCGCCGCAGCTCGTCGGCCTGCTGCGCCGTGATCGCCTCGTTGCGCTCCAGCGCCCAGCGCAGCAGGGCGTCCATCACCGCCGCCGGGGTGTGGTGGAACAGCCCGGTCAGCTCCGGCAGGTCGAAGAACCGGAACGGGCCCGAGACCTCCGTGATCACCTCCAGCAGCGCGCGCGTCACCAGCTCGACGCGCAGCTCGTCCAGCGCGGCCTCGTCGAGCAGCTCCAGGCGCATCAGCACCGACAGGTACGAGCGGCCGGTGGCCTGCGCCAGATAGCGGCAGCGCTCGGTGATCTCGGGGTCCAGCAGCGCGCGGCCCTCCAGGATCGGCCCCAGCGCGTCGCTCTCCCGCGCCGGCGCGCGCACGACGTGCACCGGCGACCCGCCCTGGCAGTAGATCCAGCAGCGCTGCGACGGGCTGTCGACCACCAGCACGCCGCACAGCTCCTCGCGCATGATCGTCAGCAGCAGCGGGGCCCACCCGGCCTCCTCGGCCGTCCCCACGAGGCGCGCCACCGCGGGCAGCGAGGCGGTCGGATCGCCGGGGATCGGCATCCCGCCGACGGTGGCGCCGGGGGGCGGGACCTGCGTCGCGTCGCGGCGCGGCTCCGCGCGAGCCGTGCTCGCCAGGAGTGTCTGGTCGTCCTGCCCCGGTGTCACCCCGGCCTCGATCGCGCGGCCGCCGTCCCCGGCCCCCGCCCAGGTGAGCATCGTGCGATCGCCCGCCCCGGCGCCGCCGGCGCCGGCGTCGTCCTCCGGCGGCGCCCCGGCCACGATCGTGCGGTCGAACTCGCCGGGGGTCGGGCGGCCCCGGGCCGGCGCGGGCCACTCCGCCGCGGCGGCCTCGTCGGATATCCGGTGGTACCGATCCTGGGTGTCCATCGACGCGGTCGAGTGGCTGTCCGGGTCCGCCGAGTCGACGACCGACACGTCGTCGTCGCGCGACAGCGCCACCTCGGAGTCCTCGTCCATGGAGAAGGCCTCGGACGCCTCGGGATCGCCCGTGTCGGTCATCTCCGACTGGGAGTCCTCCGACGCGCTGTGGTCCAGCGACTCCTCGGGCACCAGCGCGGGCTCGATCTCCTCGACGCTGAGCAGCTCGTGGACCCCCAGCGGCAGCAGGTCGAGGTGGATCACGGTGCCCGCCAGCGAGCGCTCCGTGACCTCGCCCTCGACGTGGAACGTGCGCCGCGCGAACGGCAGCTCGAGCCGCACGACGACGCGCGCTCCCGGCGGCGGGCCGTCGGGGTCGGGGATCGCGATCACCCCGAGCCGCAGCCCCTCGCGGTACGCCGCGAACGCCTGCGGCGCGCTGTCGAAGCGAATCCGGATCGGGGTCTCCCCACGCACCGCGAGCCCTCCCCGGGCTGCTACAGGTAGAAGCCGACCCCGAGGTACAGGTTCAGCACGTGCAGCAGCGGCTGGAAGGTCAGATCGTAGTACGGCTCGCCGCTGTCGGCATCCTCGATCCGCAGGCTCTCCGCGGCGTGGAGCGCCAGGTGGTCGCGAACGTCGAGCGCGATCGAGAACTTGCGGGTGACGAACAGCTCGCCGCCGAGGCCGAGGTTGACCCCCGCGCCGGGCTGCCGGATCCGCGCGCTCTCGCCGACCCCGAACGACGGCTCCCAGACCACGAGATCGAGCCCCCCGCCGACCGTGAAGTACAGGCTGAAGCGCTTCAGCCACGGCCGCAGCTTGAGGTTGACGCTGGGCAGGTGCACGAGGCTGTGGACCAGCTTCATGTCCTCGATGTCCCCCGGCGACGGGCTCTCCCACTGCTCGAGCCGCGACTGGTAGCCGAAGCGGATCAGCACCGAGACGTGATCCCCGAAGCTGGGGCCGACCTCCGCGTCGACCCCGAGGCTGCCCCCGGGCGAGACCCGGCCGCGGTCGAGCACCGAGTCCTGCACCGGCTGGTTGAGCTGGAAGTACCAGCCGCCGCGGATGCCGATGTCCAGGCCGGTGCGGAGGTCCGCCCCCGGCGCGGCGGCGGGGACCGCCAGCAGGATCAGCAGCCACACCCCGTGGATCGCGATGGCGCGCACGTTCCCTCCTTGGTCGCCGCGTGATTCCACGATACCGTACCAGGAGGCGGCCGCGGCGGGCCCCGGCGGGACGATTTTGGCATGCGCGAGCACGAGCAGCCCAGACCCCTGATCATCGCGGTGCCCACCTTCGGCTACGACGGTGGGGACCCCGAGATCGAGCTGTTCCTCGAGGGCTTCTGCCAGGACCTGTGCGACGTGCTCGGCACCCGGGACGGCGTCCAGGCGGTGCCGGTGTTCTACCGCGCGGAGAGCCACGACGGGGAGGCCGTCGACCGCGTGGTGGTGCGTCTCACCGAGGCACCCGAGGTCGACCTGCTGGTCTCGGTCTGCCGCGACCTCGGCGCCGACTTCGGGATCCTCGGCACCATCGCCGCCGAGGGCCAGCGGCTGGCGCTGGCGGTGCAGCTCCACGACCACAACGGCGTGGCGCTGTACCACCACCAGTACCGGATCCACGAGCACGAGCTGCAGGTCACGCGCAGCGAGCTGGCCGGCGAGATCTGGCGCGAGATCGGCCTGCCCGCGCCGGGGCTGGTGGCGCGGCTCAAGGCCCGCGGCACGCTCGACGCCCAGGCGTACCGCCAGTACTGCATCGCCAAGCGCTTCGAGGCGGAGGAGGAGGCCCGCACGTCGGCGCTGGAGGGCTCGCTGCTGCGCGATCCGCACTACACCGAGGCGGCGCTGGCGCTGGCCCACAGCCTCGTGCTGCGCCTGCAGAACGACCAGGCCACCGAGCTGCTCGAGGACCTGGTGGTGGCCCACCCCGACGACGCCGACGTGCTGCTGCTGCTCGGCACGCTGCTGGCCGACGCCGGCGACGCGGTGCGGGCGCGGGACATCCTCGAGCGCGCCTACGAGCACGGCCGGCGCGGGCTGTACGCGTGCCCGCTGGCGTTCCACCTGGAGCGGATGGGCGACCGCGAGCGGGCCCGGACGCTGCTGATGCAGGCCGTCGCGGAGGGCGTCGCCGACGACGTGGTGTTCGTGCGCCTGGCGCGGATCCTGCTGGACACCGGGGAGCCCGGACAGGCCCTCGACCTGTGCCAGCGGGCGCTGCTGCTGGCCCCCGACGACCCCACGATCCACGCCTCGATCGCCGAGGCGCTGGAGCAGCTCGGGGAGAGCCAGCCGGCGCGGGCGTTCCTGTCGCGGGCGTTCGAGCTGGGCAGCCCCGACACCGAGGCGCTGCACTCGATGGCGCGGCTGCTCGCCGGCGACGGCCGGCACCGCGAGGCGATCTCGATCGCCGAGGCGGCGCTGGAGCGGGGCGGCGACGACCTGGGGGACCTGCACCTGCTGCGCGGGACCTGCTACGCCCAGCTCAACATGCGGCGCGAGGCGGCCGAGGCGTTCGAGGCGGCGTGCCTCGACCCGACCCACCCCGCGGCGGCGATGGCGGCCCGCGCGCTGGACCACCTGGACCGGATGCTGGAGCTGCCGCTGGAGCCCACCGCGGACCGCATCGAGCTGCTGGTCGAGAAGGGGCAGGCCAGCGAGGCCCTGGCGCTGGCCGAGGAGCTGTGCGAGCTGTACCCCGAGCGCTGGCGGCCACGCTACCTGCTGGCGCTGTGCCTGCGCCGGCTGGGCCGCGAGGAGCAGACCCTCGAGGCCGTCCACGCGGCGCTGGAGAGCTCGCCCTACCACCTCGAGGTGCTGCACCTGCTGCTGCGCGTGTGCCTCGAGCGGGGCAACCCCGAGGAGGCGCTGCCGCTGCTGCTGCGGGCCAGCAAGGCGCGCCCCGCCGAGCCGGCGCTGTGGTGCCACGTGGCGCTGGTGTACCTGCACCTCGAGCGCCTCGACGAGGCCGAGGAGGCCCTGGCCCGGGCGCTCGAGGCCGACCCCGCCGACGAGACCGCGCGCTGGTACCGGAAGCTGATCCGCAAGCGCCGGCGGCGCCAGTAGGGTCGCCCGGCCGCTACCCCTCGCAGCCCTGCAGGTAGTAGGCCGGCGCGTGGATCCCCACGACCGCGGCCCCCGTCGCGGTGTTGGTCGTGACCCACGTCCCGGGGCTGCCGTCCTCGCTGACCAGCACCTTGTAGGTCTCGTCGCTGCCGGAGCCGTCGGTGACCTCCCACACCGTGATCACGTCGCCCTCCTCCATCGTGCCCTCGGAGCCGAACGTCAGGTCCAGGTAGGACCCCGCCGGGCCGATCGAGACGTAGGCGCCGTCCTGCTCGCCGAGGGCGGCGCTGGCGTCGGCGTGGGCGTTGCCGGACGTGGCGACCGCGTCGGCGTGGATCTCGGTGGCGGTCGCGACCAGCGACGTGTCGCGGCGCAGCTCGAGCGCGTCGATGTCGGGCCCGGGGTCGCCGGCGTCCCCGCCGCCGGCGCCGCAGACGCGGACGATCTCGTAGCTCCCCGACCACGCCGAGGTGTCGTCGTCCCCGGCGGTGTCGTCGTCCCCGGCGGTGTCGTCGTCCCCGATCGCCGAGTCGTCGTCGATGTCCTCGGGCGGGCAGCCCGCCAGGACCAGGCCCAGCGCCAGCGCGCCGACGAACCGTGGCGTCGATCGCATCGGATCCTCCTCCTCCCGGCGGCCCCTCTCCATTATGATGCCCCATCCACCGGGGACCCGGTGAGAGGGAGGCGGCGATGGCGGCGAGGATCCTCAGCGGCAAGGACACCGCGCGGACGATCCGCGAGGAGGTCGCGCAGCGCGCGGCGGCGTTCGCCGCGCGGGCCGGGCGGCCGCCGGGGCTGACCGTCGTGCTGGTCGGCGAGGACCCGGCCTCGCAGGTCTACGTCGGGCGCAAGGAGAAGGCCTCGGCGGCGGTGGGGATCCGCAACGAGACGATCCGGCTGCCGGCGGAGACCCCCGAGGCCGAGCTGCTCGACCTCGTGGTGCGGCTCGACGGCGACGCCGCGGTGGACGGCATCCTGGTGCAGCTGCCGCTGCCGCCCCACATCGACGAGCGCAAGGTGATCGAGGCGATCGACCCGGCCAAGGACGCCGACGGGTTCCACCCGATCAGCCAGGGCCGGATGCTGGCCGGGCTGCCCGGGCTGCGGCCGTGCACCCCGGCGGGGATCGTCGAGCTGCTGGTCCGCGGCGGCGTGGAGACCCGCGGGGCCCACGCGGTGGTGGTCGGGCGCAGCAACATCGTGGGCAAGCCGGTGGCGGCGCTGCTGGTGCAGAAGGGCGCGGGCGCCGACGCCACCGTCACGATCTGCCACTCGCGGACGCCCGACCTGGCGGCCCACACCCGCCGGGCCGACATCCTGATCGCGGCGATGGGCCGGCCGCGGGCGATCACCGCCGAGATGGTCAAGCCCGGCGCCGCGGTGGTCGACGTCGGGATCCACCGCGTCGACGACCCCGGCACGCCCAGCGGCACGCGGCTGTGCGGGGACGTGGACCACGACCCGGTGGCCGAGATCGCCTCGGCGATCACCCCGGTCCCCGGCGGCGTCGGCCCGATGACGGTGGCGATGCTGATGCACAACACGGTGGCGGCCGCCGAGGCCGCCCGGGAGGGCGACCGATGAGGACACCCCTGGCCCTGCTCCTGACCCTGCTGCTGCCGGCGCTGGCCGCCGCGGCCCCCACCCCGCCCGAGCTCAGCGACGACGAGGTCGACCAGCTCGCCAGGGGCAAGATGGTGACGCGCACCGGCGTCGACGACATCCCGTGGAAGACGATGGGCGTGATCGACATCGACGCCACCAGGGAGCGCACCTGGAAGGAGATCCTCGACTTCGACGCGCGCCTCGCCGAGAACAAGCCGGCCAAGGCCTACGACATCTACGGCGACGTGGTGAAGGGGGCCGAACGGGTGATCTCGGCGAAGTGGGACCTCAAGGTCCTCGGCACCGACATCACCTACTCGCTGCACTACCACTACAACGAGGCCGACTCGTACCTGTACTACGTGCTCGACGAGGACAAGGACAACGACCTGGTCCGCTGTGACGGCAGCTACCAGGTGGTCGACTCGCCGGTGATCGAGGGCGGCAGCCGGTTCATCTACATCGTCGACACCGACTCGGGGAAGCGGATCCCGGAGTCGCTCCGCGTGGCGCTGGCCAAGGGCAGCCTCGCGGACATGCTCGAGGCGATCAAGAGGCGGGCGGAGGAGTAGGTCCGGCCGACCCGGGGTACCCGGGGCGAGGACGACCTGCGCTTCGCCGAGCAGAATCGGGACTGGGTCGACCTCCTGAGCCACGAGCCCGACGCACCGAGACGAGGCGAGAACGACACGGCCGGGGGCTGCTTCCTGATGCGCCTGCGGGCGGGGCGCTCCGTCGTCCTCGCGTTCTTCGCGGGGACCTACTGCGACGGCGGGATGCGGATCTCGGCGTCCTCGGTGCCAGCGGCACCGTCGTCCGCTCGCGATCGCGGAACCGCACCACCTCGCGGTAGCCCACGTCCCACAGCAGCCGCTCGGCGCGCCCGGCGTCCTGCAGCAGGAAGTCGGGGTGGTGGGCGTCGGCGGCGAACAGCGCGGGGATCCCGCGGTCGTGGCAGGCCCGCAGCAGCGCCGGCGCGGGGTAGGCCTCGGCGCAGGGCTTGTACCAGCCGGCGATGTTGAGCTCGACGGCCGGGCCGGCGGCGGCGATGGCGTCCAGCGCGGCCTCGATCTCGGCGGTGAGGTCGGCGCTGGGCCGGAACCCGAACTTCTTGGGCAGGTCCAGGTGGCCGACGACGTCGAACAGCCCGGACTCGGCCAGCGAGCGGATCGCGACCCAGTAGCCGCGCCACACCTCGTCGCGCTCGCCGGGCTCGAGGCGCTGCCAGTCCTCGGCGCGGGTGTCCAGCGGGAAGCCGTCCAGCTCGTGGACCGAGCCGATCAGGTAGTCGAAGCGGTGGGGCGCCAGCGCCGCGGCGATCGCCTCGCCGTGGCCGGGGAACCAGTCCACCTCGAGCCCGGTGCGCACCACCGGCGCGGTGTGATCCCGGTAGGCGGCCAGCTCGGCGACGTACTCGCCGAGCCGGTCGGGGCGCATGCTCCACAGCGGGGTCCGACCGTCGGGGTGCAGCACGTAGTGGTCGCTCAGCCCCAGCTCCTCGACCCCGAGCTCGGCGGCACGCTGCACCACCTGGACCACGGTCCGCGAGCCGTCGCTGTAGGTGCTGTGGTTGTGGTAGGTCGCCGACGGCATCGGACCCCTCGGTGATGACGGTAGCACACGAGCGGGGCGGGGGTACGGAGGGCGGGTGACGATCCTGCCCGAGCGGGTACCCTGGGGTAAACCAACCGCGGAGCGCCGGTGTCCATGTCCCCGAGCGAGGACGACAAGCCGATGATCGCCGACGCCGCCGCCATCTCCCTGTCCGTCGACCGCGAGGCCCGCTTCGCGGCGTTCGTGGCGGGCCACCGGGAGCAGGCGGTGCGGCTGGCGTGGCGCCTCACCGGGGCCGACCAGGCCACGGCCGAGGAGGTCGCGCAGGAGGCGTTCCTGCGGGCCCACCGGGCGCTGGATCGCTTCCGCGGCGACGCCCGGCTGTCCACCTGGTTCTACCGGATCCTGGTGCGCCAGGCGGCCAACCACCGTCGCTGGAGCGGGGTCCGCAGGTTCTGGTCGGGGACGCTCCGCGAGGACGCCGCCGACCCCCGCCCGGCGCCCCGCGGAGACCCCGCGCTGCGCCGCCAGATCGAGGGCGCGATGGACCAGCTGTCGGCCAAGCAGCGGTCCGTGTTCACGCTCGTTCACCTGGAGGGCTTCACGGTCGAGGAGGCCGCGGAGATCGTGGGGTGTGCCACCGGGACGGCGAAGAGCCACCTGCACCGCGCGCTGGTGTCTCTGCGGACCGAGCTGGCTCCCCTGCGGGAGGAGGGACGATGACCGACCGTCACGATCCCGAGATGGAAGCACTGCTCGACGCGATGCGGAGCGACTGGCGGCCCGCCGCCACCGACCCCACCGCGTTCGACGAGGGGCTGCACCGCCGGATCCGTCGCCGGCGGGTGCGCAACGCCGCCGTGGCGTCGACCCTGGCGGTGGCCGCGGTGGTGGCGCTGACGACGGTGATCGGCCGCGGCGTGCTGGCCCCGGGCGACCGGGCCGACGAGGGCGAGGTGATCACCTTCGCCGAGGTGGTGACCGACCACGACGCCGCCGCGGACGTGTCCGCCGCGGCCACCGCCGACGTGCTCCCCGGCGGCTGGCAGCTGGCGGCCTCCGAGGAGCCCGGCGCGATGGACCTGCCCGACGAGTACGAGGCGCTGTCGACGCTGTTCCTCGGCAGCTACGGAGGTGGATCATGAGCCGCACCGCCGTCACGCTGACCCTGCTGGGGGTCCTGGCGCTGCTCGCCGCTCCGGCGCTGGCCCAGCCGGCGGACGGGCGCCCCCACCCGCCGCCGCGCGGCGCACCCGACGGGCCGCCCCCGCTGGACCGCCTGCTGGAGCGGCACGCCGACGAGCTCGGCATCGGCGAGGAGACGCTGGACGCCATCGCCGAGGTGGTGGAGGCCACCCGCCCGGAGCTGGACAAGAACCACGACGCGATCCGCGACCTGCGGCGCGGGTTCCACGAGCTGCTGGCCGCCGACGAGCCCGACCGCGAGCTGGTGATGCAGCAGATCGAGCTGATCCACGAGGAGGAGATGGCGCTGCACAAGCTGGAGATCGAGCTGCTGCTCGACATCCGCAGCATGCTGTCCCCGGAGCAGCGCGCGGCGCTGGAGGCGTTCGTCAAGGAGCGCGGGGGCCCCGAGGGCGGGCCTCCCCCCGGCCCCCCGCCGCGCGGCGAGCGCCGAGGCCCCCCACCCCGATGAGGAGACCGCAGACGATGACGCGATGGGACGGGACGATCGGGCGGGCCGCGCTGCTGGCGTGGCCCGCGGCGCTGTCGCTGGTGCTGGCCCTGGGCTGCACCGAGGCCGACGACGACGCCGGGGACGACGACGACGCCGGCGGCGGCGCGGCGTTCGAGGTCGACGTCGTGCTCAGCGAGGAGATCGGCACGGTGGCGACCGTGACCTGGTCGGTGGACCTCGACGGGCTGGACTCGGCTCACGTTGCCTACGGGCGCGGCCTGACCTACGGCCACGAGGCGCCCTGCGACGTGTCCGGGGACGGGCCGTTCGAGGTGGTGGTGTGGGGCATGAAGCCCTCGGAGGACCACCACCTGCAGGTGGTCGCGGTGCGGGACGGCGTGACCTACAAGAGCGAGGACCACACGCTGACCACCGGCGCGCCGCCGGTGTCGCTGCCGTCGCTGTCGGTGGAGCAGCTCGGCGACTCGGACCTGGCCGCCGGCGGGTACCTGCTGACCTCGATCTTCGCCGTGCCCCCCGCCGCCGTGCTCCTCGACGGGGACGGCGACTACCTGTGGTGGCACGTCGACGAGGACAGCCAGTTCCAGGTCAGCCGCGCGCGGCTGTCCAGCGACGGGCGGTGGATCTACTACTGGGCGCCCAACGCCGGCGGCGGGCCCAACGGCGAGACGCAGAAGCTGGTGCGGGTCAGCATCGACGGCACCACCGTGCAGGACGCCGACTACCCCGACGGGCACCACGACTTCGTGGCGCTGCCCGGCGGCGATCTCGCGCTGCTGGAGTACGACGAGCAGACCGTCGACGACGAGCCGATCGCCGGCGACCGGATCGTCGAGATGGCGCCCAACGGCGACACCGTCGAGGTCTACTCGGTGTGGGACGACCTGACCTACGAGCCGATCCCGATGGCCCCCGGCGAGAGCTGGTCGCACGCCAACGCGCTGCGCTACGTCGAGGAGCACGGTGCCTACTACATGGGGTTCCGCAGCTTCGACGGGATCTTCAAGATCGACCGCGACAGCGGCGAGCTGCTGTGGGTCCTGGGCGGCGACTACAACGACTTCGCCGGCGCCGACACGATGTTCTCGGTCCAGCACGGCTTCCAGGTGCTGGCCGAGGACCGCCTGCTGGTGTTCAACAACAGCGAGCCGATGGAGGCCGAGTCGACGGTGCTCGAGGTGGTGTTCGACGAGGACGCGATGAGCGCCGAGGTCGTCTGGCAGTACCGCCCCGAGCCGTCGATGTTCAGCCACAGCCTCGGCGACGTGTGGCGCTTCGACTCGGGCAACACGCTGGTGACCTACTCCAACGCCGGCCAGATCGACGAGGTCGACCCCGACGGCGAGGTGGTCTGGCGGCTCAACGCGGGCCTCGGCGGCGCGCTGGGGTACTCCGAGTACCTGGAGGACCTGTATGTCGACTGAGCGCTGGTGGGCGCTGGCGGCGGCGCTGCTGCCGCTGGCCGGGTGTCCCCCCGAGGACCCCGGGCCGGACCCGTGCGAGGAGGCGTCGGCGTCGATCCTCCTCGCCGACGAGAACAACTACTCGTTCGACGGGGCGCTGGACATCGCCTCGACGCCGGTGCAGCCGCTGGCGGACATCGTCATCGACTGGGGCGCGATGGCCCACGACCTGCTGGGCCACGAGATCGACCCGGTGGGCGAGATCGACGTCGCGGCGACGATCGTGTTCGGCGGGCTGACCGAGGAGGAGGTCGAGCAGGGCCTCAGCCTCGGCAACCTGGATCAGGCCGAGATGACGATCTTCGCCAACCAGCAGCCGGGGGACGCCACCTCGGTGCTGCTCTCCGACATGTTCATGTTCCAGAACGACTTCGACATCGAGACCTACCTCGAGCCCGGCTCCGGCACGTGGCTGATCGCCCTGACCACGGGCACCACCCCCGGGGTCGGCACGCGGATGGCGGCGTTCCTCGAGCCGGTGGACGGCGAGAGCAACACCACGCTGACGATCACCGACACCAGCACGGTGCTCGACTTCGAGGCCGACCTGTCGTCGCTGGACGGCGTGTACGTCCCCGCCGGCGAGCCGGCGCTGAGCGTCGACTGGTCGGAGGTCACCACCGACGGCCAGGGCACCGAGCTGCTCGAGGGCACCGTCGATCAGGTGATGCTCGGGCACTACGCGTCGATGGAGATCGCCGACCTCGAGGCCCAGTTCCTCGACATCGAGCTGATCGCCGACGAGCTGTACAGCCACGACCTGCAGAGCGGCGCGGAGCTGGACCTGTCGCTGCTGCAGGACGACGGCGGCGGCGCCTTCCCCGGCATCGACGGCGAGGGCACCTGGCTGCTGGCCCTGCGCTGCACCTCCTGCGTCAACCCCGCCCCGCCGATCATCACGATCCTGCACCCCTGCGGCGAGTAGATCCCCCGCGCCCGGCTGCACCGTCCGGCCCGCTGGTGGCTCTACGTCGTCGGAGGCCGCGATGGACACCCCCGAGCCGATCCAGCTGACGAAGGAATCGCACAAGCGCCTGCGGAAGCTGCTCGAGCGCGACCGGCAGCACCGCAAGCACGTGCGGTTGTTCATCGAGGGCTGGGGCTGAGGCGGGCCGCGCCTGGGCGTGACCCCGGGCGACCCGAGCGACGACGACGTCGAGATCCAGGTCCGGGGCCTGCGCTTCCTGCTCGGCCCCGACGAGGCGCGCAACGTGGACCGCTACCGCGGCGTGCGGATCGAGGCGCTGCGGGGCTGGTTCGGACCCGACTTCGCGATCGTCCCGACCTACGGCGGAGTCTGCTAGGCGCGATCAGTCCAGCGCGGCGCCGGCGTCCTCGGCGTCCTCGATCACCGGGGCGTCCTCGATCACCGCGGCGGGGGTTGGCGGCGCCGGGATCTCCCCGGTCAGCGCGCCGAGGAACGCCACGACCTCGGTCACCTCGGCGTCGGTCAGCTCGTGGCCGCGCTCGTAGTGGCCCATCTTCTGCACCGCCTCGTCCAGCGTCGCCACGGTGCCGTCGTGGTAGTAGGGGAAGGTCAGCGCCACGTTGCGCAGCGTGGGCACCTTGAAGTGCGCCTTGTCGTGCTCGTCGTCGGTGACCGCGTAGCGCCCCAGATCCGCGTCGGTGGGGTCGCCGCGGTCGCTCATGTAGTCGCCGTGGAGCCCCATCTTCTCGTAGCTCGTGCCGCCCATCGCGGCCCCCACGTGGCAGGTGTCGCAGCCGTGCTCGCGGAACGTCGTCCAGCCGGCGAGCTGCTCGGCGGTCAGCGCGCCCTCGTCCCCCTGGAGGTAGCGGTCGAGGCCGTCGCCTGGGGTCACCAGCGTCTCCTCGTAGGTGGCGATCGCGTGCTTGATCGCGTCGCCGGTGATCTTGCCGTAGACCTTCGCGAAGGCCTCGACGAGGGCCTCGTCCTGCTGGAGCTTGGCCTCCACCTCGGGCCAGCTGGTGGCCATCTCGAGCGGGTTGTTGGGCGGGCCGTCGGCCTGGGCCTGCAGATCGGCGGCGCGGCCGTCCCAGAACTGGGCCAGCGCGTACACCGCGTTGAGCGTCGTCGGCGCGTTGATCCCGCCCTCCTGGCCGCCGACGCCGGTGCTGACCGGCTGCTGATCGGTGCCGCCCTTGGTCAGGTCGTGGCACGACGCGCAGGAGATCGTGTCGTCGCCGGAGAGCCGCACGTCGTGGTACAGCGCCTCGCCGAGGGCGACCCTGCGCGGGTCGTGGCCCGAGGCCGGCTTGATCGGGTAGATCGGCAGGTCGTAGATCGGGTCGTCGAGGTCCTCGGCGCCGTCGTTGCGCGCCCGCAGGTGGCGGGCCCAGGCGCCCTGCTTCTGCGCGGCGGCCTCGTCCCAGTAGGCGTCCCAGTGCATCGCGACGTACGACAGCGGGGGCATCTCGCCCTCCTCCGTCTCGTGCTGGACCTTGGCCAGCGACGCCTCGGTGACGCCCAGCGCCGGGTCGAACATCTCGCGGTCCATGTCGAAGTGCTCGCGGGCCTCCTCGATGTGCTCCCCGATCAGCCCCGCGGCGACGGGCCACTCGGCGTAGAACGGCGTCGCGCCGCGGGACGAGTGGCAGTCCAGGCACTTGTCGGTGTACAGCGCGACCATCCGCTGCGCCTCGGGGTCCTCGAACTGGGCGACGAGGTCCGGGTCGGGGACCCGCTCGGTGAGGTAGTTGGTCAGCGGGAGCGCCAGGGCAGCCGCCAGCAACAGGACCACGACGACGACGACGATCCACCACTTCTTGCGCATCGATCCTCTCCGGTGACGAAGGTCAGCCCGACGAGCGGCCGAACAGCACCGACAGCCGCCGGTGGAGCTCGTCGCGGGTCGCGCGGAAGGCGTCGAGGCGGGCCTCGCCCTCCACGGCGGCCGGGTCGGGGAGCCCCCAGTGTACCCGGTGGGCGCGGCCGAGGTAGACCGGGCAGACCTCCTCGGCGCACAGCGTGATCACCGCCTCGACGCGGTCGCGGGGGGCGTCGTCCACCGACTTGCCGTGGTGACCCGAGATGTCGAGCCCGAGCTCGGCCAGCACCTCGATCGCCTCGGGGCGGACCGCGCTCGGCTCCGAGCCGCCGGACCCGATCCACACGCCGGCGGGGGCCAGCGAGCGGGCCAGGCCCTCGGCCAGCTGGCTGCGCGCCGAGTTGGCCACGCAGAGGAACAACAACCCCCGCGGGGCCAGCGCGCGCAGCACCCCGGCCTCGACCATCCAGCGCGGGGGCGACCCGCCCCCGGGGTAGGTCCGTCACCCGGCGCCGAGGCGCGGGCGGGCGTCGGGCTCCAGATCGGCACCGTCGACCAGCACCGTCGGCGACCCGGCGAAGCGCGGGATGTGCTCGGGCTGCTCGACCATGTTGCGCACGACGACGTCGGCGGCGACGTCCAGGTCGGCGACCACCTCGCGCACGGTGGCCTCGGCCTGGCCGACGTTGCCGCACCCGGGGCTGTGGAGGAGCTCGATCTGCATC
The DNA here is from genome assembly GCA_964584075.1 of uncultured Rickettsiales bacterium. GTDB lineage: Bacteria > Myxococcota_A > UBA796 > UBA9615 > CAYRNR01 > CAZOYV01. The sequence continues at coordinate 48,600 of CAZOYV010000017.1, forward strand.
GCTGGGGAGCCTAGGTCGTCAGCGGCGGCGGGTCCACCACAGGCCCCCGCCGAGGGCCAGCAGGAGGGCGGCGGCCAGGGGCGGCGCCGCCGAGACGGGCGCCGCGTGGCAGCCCACCGCGTCGCGGTCGGCGCACCAGACCTCGTAGGGGATCGCCGGGGGCTCGTCGAAGGTGCACACGTGGTCGTACTCGCTGTCCCCCCACGTGGCGTCGCAGGTCAGCGGGTCGCACTGGACGCAGGCGCGGCTGCCGCTCTCGCGGTCCGGCACGGTGCAGGGGACCGGATCGGGGGGTGGGGAGATGTCGGCCTGTGCCGGCTGCGCGGCGAGCAACAGCAGCGCGGCCAGCGAGGCCGGGGCCGCGGCGAGCAGCGCGGTGGTCCACGGGGTTGCGGAGCGGGTCATGCGTCCTCCCACCCCCATTCTCGCACGGGGCTCCGCGGCGGGGGAGGACCATTTGTGCCCGGCGGGCGTGCCGGGAACGTGCAACGCCAGCGCTATACTGACCGTTCCGAGGGTCGGAGGAGCGATGACCGCCGCGGCCGTGACCGGCACCTGGAACCGCCTGACCAGCAGCGCGCTGGCGCTGGGCGCGGTGCACGCGATGGTCGACTGCGCCAGCGGGTTCGTGGTGTTCCGCGACGTGGGCGGCGGCGACTACGTGCACGCCACGGTGCTGACCCTGGTGGTGCTGTACAACGCCATCGCGTTCGGCGGGCAGACCTTCGCGGGGCTGCTCGCCGACCGGCTGCGCTGGTACCGCGGGATGGCCGCCGCCGGCGTGGCGCTGGCCGCCGTGGCGCTGGTCGTCGCGCCGGCCTCGACCTGGGCCGGGATCGTGATCGTCGGGATCGGCAACGCGTTCTTCCACGTCGGCGCCGGGGCCCACGTGCTGGCCGCCTCGGGGGACCGCTCCACCGAGTCGGGCGTGTTCGTCGGGCCGGGGGCGGTGGGGCTCGCCGCCGGGATCTGGCTGGGGGGGCACGGCGTGCCCGCGCGGTGGGTGATCGTCGCGCTGCTGCTGCTGTCGGCGCCGCTGCTGCTGCAGATCGGCAGGCGCGCGGTGCGCACCACCGCGACCCTGCCGCGGGTCGAGGCCGGCCTGCTGGTCGTGGCGATCGTGTGCGGCGCGTGCCTGGTGGGCTCGGTGACCGTGCGGGCGCTGGTCGGCGGCACCGTCGCCGGGGCGTGGCGCGGGGTGTCCCCCGAGGTGATGTGGGCGCTGGCGATCGCGGCGATGTCGGGCAAGATGCTCGGCGGCTTCGTCGCCGACCGGCTCGGCTGGGCCACCACCAGCGTGCTGGCGCTGGTGATCTCGGCGCCGCTGATCAGCTTCTTCGTCGGCACCCCGTGGGGCGCGGTGGCGGGGATGCTGATCTTCCAGATGACGATGCCGGTGACGCTCAAGGCGATGCACCACGTGCTGCCCGAGCGGCCGGGCCTGGCGTTCGGGATCCCGTGCATGGCGCTGCTCGCCGGGGCGCTGCCCGGGCTGCTCGGCGTGGTGCTGTTCCCCGAGTGGACCTTCGTGCTCGCCACCGCGCTGATCACCGCCGCGGTGGTGGGCGTCGGGCTGGTCCTGCTGGCCCGCAGCGGCGCCTCGGCGGGGCCCGCCCACGACCTGCTGGCGCGGCTGGGGGCCCGCCGCGAGGCCACCGCAGAGTAGATCCCCGTGAGCGCCGTGGAGACCCTGCGCGACGGCGACGGACCCGGCGCGGTCCGCGCGGCGCGGTTCGCCGTCGCCGGCGGCCCCACCGAGTGGCACCTGTGCGTCCCCGACGCGGGGCCGGCGCGGCTGGCGGCGGCGCTGGAGCGCTGGGGGCTGGCCGCGGACGACGTGGTGTTCGCGCGCCACTTCGTCGCCGATCCCGCGGCGCTGGCAGGCGGCCGGGGGGGGATCGTCCAGCCGCCGCTGCCCTCCCGCGCGCCGGCGGCCTGGGTCCACGTCGTCGAGGGCGGCGCGCGCCGCGGAGGGGAGGCCCCGCTGTGGCTGCACGGCCTGGTGGCGCCCGGCGCCGGGGGGGTCGGGGACCAGACCCGCGCCGTGTTCGAGGCGCTGGCCGCCGCGCTGGCGCGCCGCGGGGCGACGCTGCGCGACGACCTGATCCGCACCTGGATCCACGTCGACGACATCGACCGCCACTACGGCGCGATGGTCGCGGCGCGCAAGGCGCTGTTCGCCGAGCACGGCCTGACCGCAGGGGAATATGCCCGGGTGCTCGACATTCTCGGCCGCACGCCGAACCTGACCGAGCTCGGCATCTTCTCGGTGATGTGGTCGGAGCACTGCTCCTACAAATCCTCGCGGCGATGGCTG
>CAZOYV010000018.1:0-1933 GCA_964584075.1 uncultured Rickettsiales bacterium
TGTGACGATGGCTCACGATTCCCGCGCGCCGCCCCGCCCGACGCCCGAATCGTGACGATGGCTCACGATTCCCGCGCGGCGCTCCGCCCCACGCCCGAAATGTGACGATGGCTCACGACTCCCGCGCGCCGCTCCGCCCCACGCCCGAAATGTGACGATGGCTCACGACTCCCGCGCGGCGCCCCGCCCCACGCCCGAAATGTGACGATGGCTCACGATTCCCGCGCGCCGCCCCGCCCGACGCCCGAATCGTGACGATGGCTCACGATTCCCGCGCGGCGCTCCGCCCCACGCCCGAAATGTGACGATGGCTCACGATTTCACACGAGGTGTTGGCGTGGGGTCTGGCTTCGAGACAGCCGGGAAACGCGGGACCGGATCTCCGATGGGCCGAGACCGAGACCGAGATCGAGACCGAGACCGAGACCGGGACCGAGTGCGGGACCGAGACCGAGCGCGAGCGCGGGACCGAGCGCGAGACCGGGACCGAGTGCGGGACCGAGACCGAGCGCGAGCGCGGGACCGAGCGCGAGACCGAGACCGAGTGCGGGACCGGGACCATCGCTGGACGGTGCTCGCCTCGATCCCCGCGCCACCGAGTCCGAGCCTGGCCTTCCCCCCTGCGCGATGCGAAACTGGGGATGGAGAGGTGTCTCGGGACGGATGAGCCGCTGGTTCCCCGCGCTGCTCACCCTGGTCGTCGCGCTGTCGGCGGGCCACGCCTGTGCCCAGTGCTCCCAGGGCACCGCGCTGCAGTACGGCTGCGGGACCTACATCCCGGAGGGCTGCTGCGACGGCGGCGACACGCTGTACTGGTGCGAGAACGGCTGGACCTGCCGGCTGTCGTGCGTCAACACCCCGGCCTGCGGCTGGAACGCGTCGCTGCACGTCTATGCCTGCGGCACGGCGGGGGCCGCGGCCCCCAGCAACGACCCGCCCTACGACTGTGCAGACCTGGACGGCGACGGGTTCACGCCGCCGTCGGACTGCAACGACGCCGATCCCGACATCTACCCGGGCCAGACCGAGGTCTGCAACGGCATCGACGACGACTGCGACGGCCACGTCGACAACGGCTTCGACGACGACGGCGACGGCTGGTCGACGTGCATGGGCGACTGCGACGACGGCCACAGCGACACCTACCCCGGCGCCCCGGAGACGCCCTACGACGGGGTCGACCAGAACTGCGACGGGAGCGATCTGGACGACATCGACCAGGACGGCTACCCCGGGGGCAACGGCGGCGAGGACTGCGACGACGAGGACGGCGCGGTCCACCCGGGTGCCACCGAGCACTGCACCGACGGGATCGACAACGACTGCGACAACTTCGTCGACGGAACGGACCCCGACTGCGGCGGGGGCGACGACGACACCGCGGGCGACGACGACACCGGAGGCGACGACGACGACGACGCGACCCCCAGCGGCGACGACGACGGGGACGACGCCGCGGCCTACGACGGCCCGGAGCCCTACGGCTTCGGCTGCCGCTGCACCTCCGTGCCGGCGCCCGGGCCCGGGATCGCGCTGGCGGCCATCGCGGCCCTGGCCGTGGCTGGAACGCTGCGCCGCCGCGTGCCATGATCCGGGCCTCGCGCCGCCCCCCCCCCGCGCGGCGCCCGAGGACGGACCGTTGCTGCTGCAAGACATCGCCCGCGAGCTCGTCGACGACCTGGCCCCGCTGCGCTTCGCCGCGCCGGTGGCCCACGTCTACAACCCCCTCGAGTACGCCTGGGAGCCGCACCGCCGGTACCTGGCGCGCTACGGCCGCGGCCCGCGCGAGGTCGTGCTGCTGGGGATGAACCCGGGACCGTTCGGGATGGCCCAGACCGGGGTGCCGTTCGGCGACGTGGCGATGGCCCGCGACTGGCTGGGGATCGACGGCCCGGTGGGCAAGCCCCGGCAGGAGCACCCCAGGCGGCCGGTG
>CAZOYV010000018.1:1943-50854 GCA_964584075.1 uncultured Rickettsiales bacterium
CCGCGCAGCGAGGTCAGCGGCACCCGCCTGTGGGGCTGGGCGCGGGACGCGTTCGGCACCCCCGGGGCGTTCTTCGCGCGGTTCTTCGTCGCCAACTACTGCCCGCTGAGCTTCCTGGAGCAGGGGGGCCGCAACCGGACCCCGGACAAGCTCCCGCGGGCCGAGCGGGACGCGCTGTTCGCCGCCTGCGACGAGGCCCTCCGGCGCACCGTCGACGAGCTGCGGCCACGGTTCGTGGTGGGCATCGGTGCCTTCGCCGAGGGCCGCATCCGGGCGGCGCTGGGGGCCGGCCACGGGCGGGTCGTCGGGCGGATGCTGCACCCCAGCCCGGCCAGCCCGCGGGCCAACCGCGGCTGGGCCGCGGCGGCCACCGCCGACCTGCGGGCGCTGGGGATCGAGCCGTCACCATGATGGTCGTGCAGATCGTGCTCGACAGCGTGCGCGCCGACGCGCCGGGCTTCGCCGGAGGCGAGGCCGAGACCCCCGCGTGGGACCAGCTCGCCGCCGAGGGCACGCGCCTGGAGCACGCCGTCGCCTCGGGGGCCTGGACGATCCCCTCGCTGCTGGCGATGGTCACCGGGACCGAGCCCCACCGGCTGGGGATCAGCCACTGGCGGCACCCGTTCCCGGCGCGCCGCCCCAGCCTGCTGTCGGCCTTCGCCGCCGCCGGCTTCGAGGTCCACGTCGCGTCCCACGAGCCCCGCTGGGTGCTGGGGACGCTGCCCCACCGCGGTGCGGCGCTGGACAGCCAGGAGCCGGCCGAGGTCGTCGCGGCGCTGCGCGGGCCGCGGGGGCGGGACCGCTTCGTGCTGATCCACCACCGCTGGACCCACCTGCCGTACGAGCCCCGGCGGCTGGCGCCCGACGACTGGCGCCGGGCCTGCGACGCGGCGCTGCGGGAGCTGCGTCGCCACCCGGAGCGGGCCGCCGCCGAGCTCCGCGCCCGCTCCCTGCGCGCGGTCGAGCACGCCAGCCGGGAGCTGCTGGGGCGCTACGTCGACGCGGCCAGCGCCGGGGGCGGGGACGTGCTGGTCGCGATCACCGCGGACCACGGCGAGGACTGGGGCGAGGCGCTGCCCGCGGGTCGCCGCGTGGAGCACGTCTCCGATCTGCACGGCCGCTGGTTCCACGACGCCACGACGCTGGTGCCGCTGGTGTGGTGGGGCAAGGCCCACGGCGCGGCCGTGCCCGCGGGCGCGGTGCTCGGCGGCACGGCGCGCGGGGTCGACCTGGCGCCGACGATCGCCGAGCTGGCGGGCGTCCCCTGGCCCGGACCGCTGCCCGCGGCGGACGCCCCGACCGTGATCGACCGCGGGATCGATCCCGACGGGGGCGGGCTGGTGCTGGACGGCCGCTCGCTGGCGCCGGCGCTGCGGACCGGCCGCGACCTGCCCGACCGGCCGGCGCGGGTGGTCACCAGCCACAACGCCTACGAACCCGGGGTGTACCCCGCGGACCCGCAGCAGGCGTGGCCGGCGCTGGCCCGGCGCGACGGCGGCGCGTGGACCGTGCTGCGCGACGGCGAGTGCCCGGCGGGCACCGACGAGGCGGTCCGCGAGGAGCTGCTCGAGGAGTGGCACCGCGCCGTGGGCCCGGGCCCGGAGCTGGACCCGGGCCTGTTCCCCGCCGACGGCCGCGTCAGGGATCCCAGCTGAGTTCCCAGCGCCACGCCGACGGGTCGCGGTCGTTGCGGATCACCAGCCCGTTGCGCGCGCCGGCGACGTCCATCACGCCGTAGATGTACCCGTCGAGGAACGCCCGCACGTGGTGCGGCAGGGTCGGGTAGCCGGTGACGACCAGCGAGGCGGTGCCGGGCTGCGCCCCCCCGGCGGCGGCGGCCTCGCCGGCGTCGTGGTACGCGCTCCAGTAGTGGGCGGTCTGGCCCAGCACGTACGGCACCGACGAGTCGCGCATCAGGATCCGGTACACGCCGGTGAGGTGGTCCGAGGCCATCTCGCGGCCGATGTGGCGCAGGCCCTGGGCGTCGCCGGGGTACAGCTGGCGCGCGGCGGAGGCGAGGATCCGGTCCGCGCTGTCCACCGGAACCCAGGTCGTGGCCAGCACGCGCTCGTAGCGCTGCTGGTCCGGAGGGGTCAGCTGCTCCACGAACGCCGCGCTGGCGGCGTCGCCCAGGCGCTGGACCTTGTCCCGGACGAAGACCAGCCCGATGCCCTTGAAGTTACCCATGCCCTGGCTTCCTGCCGCGCGAGATCGGTCGACCGGGGCCGATCGTCGAGCCCCACCCGGTAGGGGATAGCAGCTGGCCGTGGTTCAGTCCAGGAGCGCAGCCGGGGTCCAGGTCGACCGCGCCGGCAGGTCGCCCCACCGCGGGTCGCGGCGCACCGCCCCCGGGGCCGCGGCGATGCCCCCGCGGCCCAGGGCCTCGACGACGCCGTCGAGCCGGTCCCCGGGCAGCAGGCCGCGCGCGACGCTGTCGCGCAGGCTGTCGGCCACCTCGTCCTCCCCGTGGCCTCGACCGATCAGGTCGCGCGCCACGCGGACCAGCCCGTCGCGAGAGATCAGGCCCTCGGCCATCATCGACGTGGCCATCTGCAGCGGCCCGCGGCAGGCCACCAGGTGCGGGGCGTAGTCGAGGAACGCGTCGGGCTCGCGGTGGCGCTCCATCCGGATGTAGATCCGCCGCACGCCGTCCCGCTGCCCGGCCATCCGCTTCAGCTCGGCGATGTCCCACGCGTCGGCCCGCGACACGCCGTGGCGGCGCAGCACGCCCATCACCCGGTCCGCGGCCAGCCGGCCGGACAGCAGGTCGGCGTACAGCGCGTAGGCCAGCGCGTCGCTCTCCAGGTCGTCGCCGATCAGCGTCTCGCGCGCCCGCCGGGGCAGCGCCAGCCGGCCGTGGAACAGCGCCGTGATCTTGAACCCCAGCTGCTCGCGCATCCGCCGCAGCTTGCCCGAGCGCAGCACGCCGGCCCAGTCCTTGAACGTGGTGCCGTCGAACTCGACCCCGTCCATCAGCATCTTGCGCTCGATCACGTCGCGCATCTGCGGCGGGCTGGCCGAGAGGAAGTACAGCGGGGTGTGGCGGCTGCGCTGGCGCGGACCGCGGCGCAGCTCCTGCAGCAGGCGCACCATCCCGGCGATGTCGACCTTGTCGACGGCCCACTCCAGCGGGATCCGTGCCATCCCCTTCAGCGACGAGAACCGGGTGTACAGGTAGGTGCGGTCGATGTCGCAGACCACCACGTCGCCGGCCCAGCGGGCCTCGAGGACGCGGTCGTCGACGCGGTCGATCGGGAAGCTCAAATGGTCAGCTCCGCGAACTCCTCGCCGGCGGGCCGCGCCATCAGCTCGTCGAGGACCCGCTTGACGCTCTTGCGGGTGTACAGCAGGTCGTGCACCGCGATCGAGATCGGCAGCTCGAGCCCCTTGTGCGTGGCGTAGCGGTGCACCGCGCGGCTGGTCTTGATCCCCTCGGCGACCATCGACATCTCGGCCTCGATCTGCTTGCGCCGCTGGCCCCGCGCCAGCCGCTCGCCGACCTGGTGGTTGCGCGACAGCTTCGAGGCGCAGGTGCACATCAGATCGCCGATCCCGGCCATCCCGCCGAAGGTCACGATCTGGGCGCCCATCGTCACGCCGAGGCGCGCCATCTCGTTGAGCCCGCGGGTCAGCAGCAGCGCCTTGGTGTTGTCCCCGAGCCGCATCTCGTCGGCGATCCCGGCCGCGATCGCGATGATGTTCTTGTACGCCCCGCCCACCTCGGCGCCGACCACGTCGTGGCCGGCGTAGACGCGGAAGTACTGGTTGTGCAGCGCCGCCTGGGCGCGGGCGAAGACCTCGATGAAGTTGGACGCGATCAGCGTCCCGGCGGGCTTGGCCTGCACCAGCTCGCCGGCCAGGTTGGGGCCGGACAGCACCCCGACCTTGCGGATGCAGGTCTCCTCGCGCAACACCTCGCTCATCCGCTTGCCGGTCTCGATCTCGATGCCCTTGGTGGCGTGCACGATCATCTGGTCGCCGCCCAGGAAGGGCCCCATCTCGTAGGCGATCCGGCGCACGCCGTGGGACGGCACGACCAGCAGGATCAGCGCGGCCGCCTCGCAGACCTCCTGCAGCTCCCGTGACGCCCGCAGCCCCCTGGGCAGCTTCACGCCCGGCAGGTAGCGGTCGTTGACGTGCTTGCCGTTGATCTCGTCGACCTTCTTGCGGTCGCGGGCCCAGAGCAGGACCCTGTTGCCGTTGTCGGCGAGGATCTTGGCCAGGGTCGTGCCCCAGCTGCCGGCGCCGATCACGGAGATCGTCTCCTTGGCCATGGTGTCCCCCTCAGGCTGCCAGGATCCGGCCGAGGTCGTAGCCGTGCAGGCGGTTGCCGTAGTACAGCAGCAGGTTGCGGTCCTCGTGGAACAGCCGGTCCCCGCGGCGCTTCGCCGCCGGGTGGGTGTGGTAGATGCTGTAGTGCTTCAGCGCGTCGGCGACGATCGCCTGGACGTCCTCGCCCTGCAGCTCCACGCCCCACCTGGGGCCGTCCGGGACCTGCTTGATCCCCTCGAGCACGCGCTCGGTCTCGGCGTGGACCTGCTCCATCGGGAACGACGGCGTGTTGCCGCCGGTGCGCAGCAGCCGGTACAGGTCCACCCCCGGGTTGGCCCGCTGCAGCAGGTTCCACACCGCGTAGCTGACCACGTTGGTGCTCTGCAGCACGTTGTCGCGGCGGTAGCTCTCGACGATCGCCAGCTCGGTCTCGCGGGTGTACTGCGCGTCGCGCTGGTCGTCGAACTGCGGCTCGCCGTCGCGCATCACGTAGCGGCTGGGATCGATCACCCGCCCCCGCGGATCGAGGCTCTCGCCGTCGCGGTCGACGCGGTTGCCGAACACGTCCAGCGGCGCGCCGAAGGTGACCACGATGCGGTCGTCCAGCGACATCAGGTTGCGCATCCAGTTGACGATCCGCCGCGGCTTGCTGAACTCGTCGTCCTCGATGATGTACCGCGACTTGCCGACCTCCTCGAGGTGGTCCTCGATCAGCGTCTCGGCCTCCAGCACCAGCTTGTACGACAGCGTGCAGGGCACGACGTACAGGTTGGGCCGCGGGCGCTTGGCCCGCAGGTTGCCGACGTAGGCCCGCACCGCGCAGCCGAGCAGCCCCTTCTTGAGCCGGGCCTCCACGGCGCCGCTGCGGCTGCGCGTCCCGCCGGGGAAGAACAGGTTGTCGTAGCCCATCTCCATCGAGACGGTGGCGTACTCCTTGAGCAGCTCCTTGTAGAGCTGGGCCTTCTTGCGGCGGTCGACCTTGTAGGCCCCGAGGTTGTGCATGAAGTACGACATCATCGGGTTGGTGAACAGGTTCAGGCCGGCGCCGTAGCACAGCGGGGCCATCCCGATCAGGTGCCAGGCGTACCCGAACATCGGGCTGTCCAGGTTGGACGAGTGGGTCGGCACGACCACCAGCGTGCCCTTGCTCGCCAGCGCCTGGATGTGCTCGATCTCGCCCTGCAGCACCAGGTGGTCGCGCATCCCCGCGCGCAGCGCCTGGAGCGACACCACCCGCCACGGGCTGGCGGCGTTGAGCATCATCGCCAGCCCGCTGGGCAGCACGCTGGTCGCGAAGCGGTAGACCCGCTCGTCGAAGTTGCCCGTGATCTCCTCGACGAAGTGCCGCGCCAGCTCGGTGAGCAGCTTCTGCAGCTCGGTGGACGAGGCGTGCTGGAAGCGCCGGCGCATCGGGCGGTAGAACGCCCGGTCCTCCTTCACCCGCGGGCCGTCTGGCGGCGCCTTCTCCAGCCGCAGCCGCTCGTGGTACAGGGTGTCGTTGACCAGGGTCTCGAGGTAGCCCGGCGGCGCCTTGCTCGCGCGCTCGATGTAGCGCTCGGTGACGCGGCTGACGACCTCGACCTGGATCCGTTCCTTGTCTTGCGGTCTCATCTCGGGTCCCCCTCGGACGGAATGCGAAGGTCCGACGATCCTAGCGCCTGGCGAGCGTGCCCGCTACGGCTCCAGCTCGACCGTCACGCCCGCCGGGAGGTACTCGGGGAGCACCTCGGGGATCGCCCGGCGCACCGCGCGCGCGCGCCGGCGCTCCACGCCGATCCGGACGATCACCGCCGGCACCCCGTCCACCCGGTAGCGGACCGCGTCCTCGGTCTTGTTCACGAGGTCCGCCACCGCCGAGAGCGGCACCACCGCGCCATCCTCGCCGCCGGGGAACAGCGGAACCCTCTCCAGCGCCTCCAACTCGGCCGACTCCCCCCAGCGGAGGACGATCTCGACCGGCTCCCCGCCCAGCGGCTGGGCCAGGAACGTGTCCCCCTGCACCACCCGGACCGCGTGGGCGATCTCGGTCGCCGAGATCCCCAGCCGGTCCGCCTGCTCATGGTCGATCTCCAGCTCGACGGAGGGCTGCCCGGGCACGTCGTCGAACCAGGTCCCGGTCACGCCCCGTAGCCCCGTGACGGCCTCCGACACCTCGCGCGCCACGTCGGCCAGCGCCGCCCGGTCCTCCCCCTCGACGCTCACCACCAGCTCCTCGTCCCCGGCGGCGACCACCTGCGAGGATGCCAGCGCGGGCTCGCAGCGCAACCCGTCCTCCAGCCGGGACCGTGCGTCCGCCGCCGTCCCGCCCTCGAGCCACCACGACAGCTCGACCCAGCCGGGGTCCGGTGCGGCGAGGCCGGCCGTCCGTCCCCCCACGAGGGCCAGATGTCGGTGGACCCCAGCCTCGCCGGCGAGGGCACCCAGCGGCTCCAGCGCCCGCCACGCCTCGTCTGCGTCCGGGCTGCGCGTGCTGGCCCGCAGGTCCCCACCGGCCGGCTCCAGCAGTGCGTGGTGGATGCCCTCGGGCCAGCGCTGCCGTGCCTGCTCCAGCACCTCCCCGAGGTCCTTGCGTGCCCGTCTCCGATCCTCCCCGGCCTCCAGCACGGGGACCAGGATCGAGACGGGGACCCCGCTCAGGCTCGCGCGCACGCCGTCGTCCGCGAAGCGCCGCTCGATCCGCGACACGTCCCGCAGCAGGAGGAGCCCCTCGCCCACCCGCCGTAGGGGCTGCGTCTCGATCTCCTGCAGCGCGGCGGGCGTCACCACCATCCCTTCCAGGTCCAGCCTCCCGCCGATGTCGGCGGGCCCCAATCCGTGCGCCAACGCGCGCAGCGGGTCCACGGTGACGACGATCTGTTCCCGCCGCACGCCGAGCACCGCGCAGTGCCCCACCCCCGGGATCCGCTCGATGTCGTCGACCAGGGATCGGACGACCTCGGCGTCCACCGCGTCCCCGGACGGCCCCGAGAGCGCCACCACCGCGATCCCCTCGACCAATGCGCTCTCGGAGACCATCGGGATCACGCCATCGGGCAGATCGGCCCGGGCGCCCTGGACGAGCTGGAAGACCTCCGCCATCCGGACGTGGATCTCCTCCCCCTCGAACCACAGCGTGACACGGACCTCGTCCCCGCGGACGGTGGTCTCGGCTCGTACCAGGTCGCTCGTCGCGAGCAGGGCCTGCTCGAGGGGACGCGCCACCGCGGCCTCGACGTCGTCGGGCGACGCGCCGGACCACCAGGCGAGCACCTCCATCGAGAACCGCGGCGGGCCCCCCGAGTCGCCACAGCAGCCCAGCGCGAAGAGGACCAGGATCAGCGGCGCGACCGGCCCGCGGCGATACCCGGCTGCGCGCGCCGCCCCGACCGCGGCCTCGATGATCGTGCTGCCGGACATGGTGCGCTAGAAGTACACCTTGATCTGCACGTAGGTCATCGCCGGGGTCAGGCCGAACTCGCTGCGGATCGGGATCGCGCGCAGCAGCTCGTCCTCGCTCTTGAGCGTGAAGTCGGCGTCGAGCAGGTCCATCTCGTCCATCTCGCCGGGGCGCTGGCCCAGGCCGACGTAGCCGCCGACGCCCAGCTCGACGTTGTTCCCCACCGACCAGCCGAACCCGGGGGCGATCAGCATCGAGGGGTCCTGGAGGTTGGCGATCAGGGCCAGGTTGACGTTGATCAGCGGGGTCAGCGCGTAAGCCGCGGAGAGGGCGGCGTACCAGCGGCCCATCGCCCAGATCTCGCCGCGCTCGTAGCGGTCGGCGGTGGTCAGCAGCAGGTAGTGCTCGGGGCTCGCCTTGCCGATCGACTGGTAGTAGACCTCGGCCATCAGGTTCAGGTCGCCGAGCAGCACGTTGGCGCCGAGCACCGCCCGCACGAACCAGTCGCGGCGGTCGTCGTCCTTGTACAGCTTGCTGACCTTGGTCAGCGTCGCCTCGCCCTGGACCCCGACGGGGCCGATCGCCCCGACGAAGTCGACGCCCCACACCAGGTCGCGGTGGACCGCGCCGAAGAACAGGCCGAGGTCGTAGACGCCGAGGGTGAAGCTGCCGTGCCCGGCGATCACCACGTCGTCCAGGTGCCACTTGCGGGCGCCGTCGCCGACGTAGGCCGCCGCCACGGTGATCTTGCCCGAGGTGCCGAAGAACGCGTCGGCGCGCACGGCGTCGAACCCGGGCTTGTACTCGCGGTCGATCGTGGTCGGGGTGAACGGCGCGACCAGGTCCATCGGGGTGAAGAAGTAGGCGCTGCCGAACGAGATCGGCTGGCGGCCGACGGTGAGGTCGAGGTGGGGCACCGAGAGCTTGAACCACGCGCGGTCCATGCGCCCGGCGAAGGTGTAGTCGTCGGTTCCCACCAGCGACCACGACAGATCCGCGGCCTCCGGCGTCCCCGGTCCCCCGGTGCCGGCCATCTGGGTGCCCGCCATCGCGAACGGCATCGAGAACGCCTGGGCCGTGGCAGTGTGGTGGAACCCGTAGCGCATCCAGCTGCCGAAGCTGCCCTCCATCTTGAGCCGGAAGTCCAGCGCCCCCTGGGCGATCGGGTCCTCGGGCATCAGGAAGTGGTCGTAGGGCCAGATCCCGATGAAGAACGCCTTGACGTCCCCCCCCAGCGCGAAGGTCGCCTCGTCGCTGGAGACCAGGGTCGCCGCGCGCGACGGGGCCGCGGCGGCGACGGCGACCGCGAGGACGATCGGCAAGCCCGGGATCGTGCGTCGTCTCATGTCACTTCTGGAGGTCCTCCTGGACCGCTCCGTCCACCAGCCGTACCACGCGCTTGGCGCGGTCCATCACCTTGGGGTCGTGGGTCGCGAACAGGAACGTCACGCCGCGCTCCTCGTTGAGCCGCTTCATCGTGTCGAGCAGCTCGTTGCCGGTGGTGCTGTCCAGGTTGGCGGTGGGCTCGTCGGCGAGCACCAGGGCGGGGGAGCTGACGATCGCCCGCGCCACCGCGACCCGCTGCTGCTGGCCGCCGGACAGCTCGTGGGGGCGGCGGTCCTCCATGCCCTTCAGCCCGACGTCGGCCAGCACCTGCATCACCTTCTGCCGCCGCTCCGCCGCGGGCACGCCCTGCAGCAGCAGCACGAACTCGGCGTTCTCGTAGGCGCTCAGCACCGGGATCAGGTTGTAGGCCTGGAACACGAAGCCCAGGTGGTTCAGCCGGATCCTGGAGCGGCCGCCGCCGCCCATCGCCGCCAGGTCCTGGCCGTCGACCACGACCTTGCCCGAGCTGGGCGCGTCGAGGCCGCCGATCAGGTTCAGCAGGGTCGTCTTGCCCGAGCCCGACGGGCCCATCAGCGCGGTGAACTCGCCGGACTCGATGTCCAGGTCGATCCCGGCCAGCGCGTGGACCACGTGGTCCCCCTGCGTGTAGTCCTTCCTGAGGTTCTCGACCGAAACGATGGCCATGGTGGGCCTCCTTGTCTCAACGGTGCTGCAGGCACTCGATGGGCTTGAGGGTTGCGGCCTTCCAGGCCGGGTAGAGCGCGGAGAGGACGGTCATGCCGAAGGTCAGCACGAGGAACACGGCGGTCTTGACCGGAGACAGGTCGGGGTAGATGTGCCAGTCCATCGCCACGCCGACCATCTCCATGTTCGCCGACTCGCCCATCATCGCGCCCATGTCCAGGCCGGAGCCCGCCCACGACGCGTTGAACGCCAGCCCCAGGACCAGCCCGATGCCGCAGGCGAAGATCCCCAGCAGCGTGGCCTCGGTCATCACCAGGCCCCACAGCTTGCCCGGGGTCGCGCCCAGCGAGAGCATCACGCCGAACTCGCGGATCCGCTCCAGCACGCTCATCAGCATCGTGTTGAGGATCCCCAGCGCGACGATGAAGATCAGCACCAGCAGCAGCACGTACATGCCGCCCTCGTCGAGGATCACGAACTCGTAGATCTCCGGCAGCGCCTGGTACCAGGTCAGGATCTCGATGCCCTCGCGGCCGGCCAGCGCCGCCCGCGCCCGGGCCGTCGCCGCGCCGGTCTCGTGGTACGAGTCCATGTGCACCGAGACCTGGGTCGCGTCGCTGCCCAGCCCGAGCAGCTCCTGGGCGGCGGCCAGCTGGATCTGGCCGGTGAAGCCGTCGATCTCGACCACACCGGTCTCGAACAGCCCGCAGACGCGGAACAGCTGGCTCTCGATCTCGCCGGCGTGCTGGGCCATCAGCACGACCTTGTCGCCGATGCCCACGCCGAGGGTCTTGGCCAGCGCCCGGCCCAGGAAGATGCCCCTGGGGTGCCCGTCCAGGTACTCGCCCTCGACGAGCTTGTCGTCCAGGTCGTTGACCAGCGCCTCGCGGGCCGGGTCCACCGCGGCGAGCCCCACGCCGGCGGAGCCCGACGGGGACGTCAGCAGGCCCTGCACGAACACCCGCTCGACCACGGTGGCGTCGGGGAACTGCTCCTCGAGGACCTCGACCACGCCGCCGGAGTCGGGCACCACGATGTCGATCTCGCGCTTGCTCTGCCAGCCCTCGCCCTGGACCACGAGGTGCCCGGCCATCGCCCGGATCCCGGCCTCGATCATCTGCCCGTGGGCGCCGTCGGCGAAGCCCGAGCTGAAGATCAGCATCGCCAGCCCGCCGGAGATCCCGATCGCGGTGATGATCGAGCGCCGCTTGTTGCGCCAGAGATTGCGGAGCGCCAGGCGGATCAGCAGCATGGCGTCACTCCTGTCTCATGGCCACGACCGGCTTGAGCCGGGCGGCGCGGATGGCGGGCCAGATCGCGACGAGCAGCGAGGTCACCAGCAGGCCGACCATGATCTGCACGATCGGCATCCACCGGAAGTCGCCGTACACCAGCGTCGGGAAGTTGATCCCGGCGAAGCTGAAGTCCCGGGCGCCGAAGAAGATGCCGTAGTCGAAGCCGTAGACCACCAGGTACCAGTCCAGCAGCAGCCCCGCGGTCAGCCCGATGCCGCCGGCGACGGCCACCAGCGCCAGGGTCTCCAGCAGGATCAGCGACACCATCTGGGTCGGCCGCAGCCCCAGCGCGCGGATCACGCCCAGCTCCTTGGTGCGCTCGAACACGCTCATCAGCATCGTGTTGAGGATCCCCAGCGCGGCCACGGCGAAGACCATCATCAGCAGGATCCCGTTGCCCAGGTCCTGCAGGCCCAGCCACTGGACCAGCATCGGGTTGATCTCCTGCCAGCTCTGCACCAGCAGATCGGTCTCGCCCAGCTCGGACAGCGCGGCGTCGTGCATCGCCGCCACGGCGTCCTTGTCCTCCGCCAGCAGGGCGATCTCGTGCAGCGCCGGGCCCAGCACCAGCAGCTCTCGCGCGTCGTCGAGGTGCAGGAACGCGCCGCTCCGGTCCTGGACCAGGTTGCCGGTGCGGACGATCCCGGCCACGGTGTACAGGTCGTTGCCCATCGAGCCGTCGGCGGCCTGGGTCACGGCCACGATCTCGTCCCCGGGCTCGGCCAGCATCGTCTCGGCCAGGTCCACGCCCAGCAGGATCTCCTTGGAGGGCCCGGAGGACAGGTAGCGCCCCTCCTCGACCTTGTCCGCCAGCTGGGTCAGCGCCGCCTCGTCCTCGGGCACGACGCCGACGATCTGGGCCCCGGCCGACTTCTGCGGCCGGTCCGGCCCGCGGTCGTCGGTGCCCAGCAGCGCGAACCCCAGCGCCCGGCCCGAGACCGCCGTGGTCTCCGGCAGCGCGTCCAGCCGCCGCACCAGCTCGTCGCCGTCCTCGATGGTGTCGAAGATCGCCTTGGAGGTCGGGTAGTCGGGGTGGTGGATCTGGACGTGCCCGATGCTCTCGCTGACCATCAGCTCGAAGGCGTCGACGTACATCCCGTCGGCCCACACGATCATCGCCATGCAGCACGCCACCCCGCTGCCCATCGCCGCCGCGGTGATCAGCGTCCTGCGTTTCTGGCGCCAGATGTTGCGCCAGGCGATGCGCATCAGCATCCCCATCGGGCCCTCCGCCTCCGCGCGCCGTGGCCGCTACTTCAGCGACTGCAGCGAGAAGGTGCTGTCCGGGATCTCCACGTCGAACTCGATGTCCTCGTAGACGATCTCGGTGTACTCGTCCGGCTGGTCCGCCGGGATCAGTTTCATGCGACACGGGATCGTGCGGCCGTCGAGCTCCCGCACGTCGTCGAACGTCATCGTGCGCTTGAGCTCGCCGCGTTCGTCCCAGTAGGTGATCTCGGTGGGGATCTCGTCGCTGCCGCGGACCTTGACCACGACCTTGCCCCACACCACCGGCGCGTCGGGCTTGGGCGTGCAGGTGATCACGTACTCCCCGGCCTCGTTGTCCGCCGGCGTCTCCGTCATCTCGAAGGTGTAGTCGTCGACCATCCGCGACTCCTTGACCAGGTCGTCGTTGGTGAAGTGGCTGCCCATCCACGAGCCCGACATCATCGAGGCCGGGACCTTCATCGTGCGGTCGACCTTGGGCAGGTAGTTCCAGATGTTGTCCTCGACCTTGAGCGTCGCCATCCCCGCCTCCTTGGGCGGGTCGAGGATCTCGATCAGCGACTTCTCCTCGCCCTTGCTGGCGATGCGCATCGTCATCGAGCGCTCCCAGCGGGCGGTCTTGACGTTCATCGTCACCGTACCGCGGCTGGAGTCGCCGCGGTGCAGGTCGTCGGTGCGGTCGAGCAGCTCCACGGCGGTGGGCGTGCCGGCCCCGGCGTCGACGGTCCACAGGGCGAGGACGGCCACGATCAGCAGCGAGATGCCCAGGACCAGGGCCCCGGCGAGGCGGCGGGAACGGCGCCGCGAGGTTGTCGTAGAATGGGACCGATGGTGGTTCGGGGACGTCATGGTGCCTCCCTCCCGGGTCGGGGTCGGTGGGGTTCCGCTACCCCTCGACCGTGCACCGGTTGCTTTCTCACACGGAACCGCCAGTCGGTGAGAAGGAGGCGGCGATGGGGACGGTCAAGCAGGCCTACGGACCGTGGAGCCAGGCCATGCTCACCCAGCTGCGCGCCAGCGGCGATCTCAAGGTCGAGGCCTTCGTGGCCTGGCTCGCCGAGCGCGAGGTCCGCATCGACCGGACCCTGGTCAGCCACTGGACCTCGGGCCGCTCGCACCTGCCGGCGGATCTGCTGCCCCTGCTCGCCGAGTTCACCGGGCGCCACGACATCGTGTTCGGCGAGTACCTCCACGCCGTGCGCTGCGAGGTCTACGCCCTGCCCATCGGGATCCCCGACGGGGACGAGCTGTCCGACCTCGTGCTCCACGCCGGGGCCGCGTTCGGCCAGCTGCAGAACTGCCTGTTCGAGGCCCGCCAGCCCGACTCCCCCGGCGGGATCGAGGTCGTCGCGGAGGAGCGCGAGCAGATCCGGGACGCCCTCGACGGCCTGATCCAGGAGCTCGCCGAGCTGCGGGCCTGGCTGTGCGCCGAGGGTCAAGGGCGTGCCCCCCGGTAGCGCAGCTCGTCGCGGGCATCGGCGGCGCCGGCCTGCGCCTGCGACACCTCTCTCGCCTCGTCGTCGCCCATCGTGCGGTCCCTTCCCCCGTGCGTTCCGGTCGGGGAGGAGAGGGTTCGGTCAGCCCCGGCCGGGCGGCGACCACCACCCGCGATCGGCGTGGAACAGCACCAGCGTGCGGTGCTCGCCGCGCTTGTAGTAGCGACCCGGGATCCGCCCGTGCTCGCGCCACCCGGCCTTGGCCACCATCCGCAGGCTGGCCGCGTTGCCCTCGAGCACGTCGGAGAGCTGGAGCCGTAGGCCCAGCACCTCGAAGCCGTACCGCGTGCGGGTCACCACCGCGTCGGTGCCGTACCCGCGGCCCCACAGGTCGGGGCGGCCGATGATCGTGCCGCACCTGCCGGTGCCGTGGCGCCAGTCGATGTCGTGGATCGCGGTGAAGCCGATGTGCTCGCCGCCGTCGAGGGTCTCGATCGCGAACCCCACCTCGCCGTCGCCGGCGCGGGCCATGCGGTCGAAGAACTCGTGCTCCGCGACCTTGGTCACCGGCGTGTCGCCGACGATCGTCCAGCGCGTGACCTCGGGGTCGTTGAGCCACGCCACCGCGTTGTCCAGGTGGCGCTGGCGTTCCATCGGCACCAGCCGGATCCGCTCGCCCTCCCAGCCGTGGCCCATCGGTCACCTCCCGGGGGGATTCTGGCGCGCCGGGGCGGCGCAGGACAAGGCGCCCGCCGCGGATCGGGCCGCTGGTATACTCCCACCATGGTGCCCGAGCCGGCCACCCCGTCGCCCATCCGGTGGCTGCGTGACGCGGTCGCGGACCGCTGGCTCTGGCTGCTCGCCGCGGTGGCGCTGGCCCAGCTGGTGCCGGTGTGGGCGACGCCGATGTTCCCCTCGCAGGACGGCCCCAGCCACCTCGAGAACGCCTACATCCTGCTGCACCACGGCGACGAGGGGACCCGCTTCGCCGAGTTCTACGAGATCCGCCTGCAGGCGATCCCCAACTGGCTGACCCACCTGGTCCTGGCGGGACTGCTGGCGGTGCTGCCCCCGCTGATCGCGGAGAAGGTGCTGCTCTCGGCGATCGTGGTCGGGTTCGTGGCGGCGATGGGGTTCCTCGTCCGGGGGGTCCGCGGCGCCACCCCGGTGGCGGTGCTGCTGACGGCTCCGTTCGCCCACAGCCTGGTGCTGTATGGCGGGCTGTACGCATTCTCGCTGGGCCTGCCGCTGGTGCTCGCCGCGCTGGGCCTGTGGTGGCGCTGGCGGGCGGGGCCGTGGAGCGCGGGGCGCGTCGTGGCGCTGAACGCGCTGCTGCTGGGGATGTACCTGGTGCACATCCTCGCGCCGGTCCTGGCGCTGGTCGGGATCGGCGTGCTGGCGCTCTGGGTCCACCGCGCCAGCCTGCGCGAGGTGGCGGTGGCGGTGGCCGCGGTCGTGCCGGCCGCGGTGCCGCCGGCGATCTATCTGGCGACGGGGCTCGGCGGCGGGGGAACCCTCCGCTGGCCGGCGGGCCTCCTGGTGGCGTGGTTCGTCGAGCTGGCCTCGATCACGGCGTACGCCCCGCCGCTCCACGGGACGCTGGGGCCTGCGCTGGCGGCGACCTTCGCGGTGGGGATCGGGATCACCCTGGTGGTGCGGCTCCGCGGGGGCGACCGGTCCTTTCGGGATCGGGACGGGTTCGTGCTGCTGGCCCTGGTGTACCTCGCGCTGTACGCCGTCGTGCCAGACGCCGCCGGGGAGGGGGAGCTGGTGTCGATCCGGCTGTCGCTGATGCCGTACCTGGCGCTCGCCCCCTGGCTGGTGTTGCCGCGCAGCCGGCGAGTGGTCGCCTGGGCGGCCGCGGTGGCGCTCTCGTTCGCGGGCCTGCAGCTGGCCTTGAACACCGCCAACAACGTGGTGGCGGGTCGGGGCCTGCGGGAGTACACCTCCGCACTGGACGAGGTCCGTCCCGGCGAGATCATGCTGCCGCTGAGCTACGACCACCGCGGTGGTTCGCCGGCGATCGCCGTGTACCTGCACGCCGCGAGCTACTACGTCGTCCAGGGGGGGGTGCTGAACCTGAACAACTACGAGGCGTCGACCGGGCACTTCCCGCTGCGCTTCCGGCCCGGCCGAGACCCGCGCGCGATCTACGGGAACCTGGACGACCACCCGTGGCGGGTCGACCCCGGCGCCTACCCGGAGCCGGTCGACGTCGTGCTGCTGTGGAGCCCGCCTCCGGACGAGCTGGCGGCCTCGTGGCTGGTGCGGGACTACGAGCTGATCCACCACGAGGGCCGGTTGTGGCTCTTCCGGCGGACGGACTCGTGAGCCCGGATCGCCCCGGAGCGGGCGCTACCAGGGCGTCTTGCCGCCGGCCTGCTCCACCAGCCACCAGCGGACCTCGCCGGCGTCGTTGAACCGCATCTCGATGTCGGGGTGGCCCATGAACGACATCCGCAGGTCGCGGCCCTCGACCTCGGCGACCATCACCAGGCACGAGCCGGCCAGGCAGGTGTAGCCGGTCTTGGAGCCGACCACCTTCCAGTGGTCCATCCGCATCAGCATGTTGCTGCTGTGGGCCACCAGCGTGCGGTCGCGGTCGAGGCGCGGGAACTCGTACCGCTCGTGGCCGATGATCTCGCCCAGCAGCGGGTGGGCCAGGCAGGCATCGAGCAGGACCCCGGCCTCGTACGGCGTGGTGCGGTTGTCGCCGTTGATCCCGGTGGGCTCGACGAACGTGCTGCGCACCAGGCCGAGGTCCGCGGCGACCCCGTTCATCCGCTCGCCGAACGCCTCGGCGCTCAGCCCGGTGGAGCGCGCCAGCGCGGCGATGGCGCGGTTGTCCGACTCCAGCAGCGCCTGCCACAGCAGGTCCTCGGCGCGGTAGCGGCTGTACAGCAGCAGCGGGGACCTGGTGTAGCTCGGGGTGTACACGTCCGCGCGCGTGATCGTCACCTCGGCGTCCAGGTCCGGCTCGGTCGAGAGGTAGGCCAGCGCCCCCATCAGCTTGGCGATCGACGCCATCGTACGGGGCCGATCGGCCCGCTTGCTGACGATCACCTCGCCGGTGTCGCGATCCACCACGTAGGCGCCGTAGCTGCGTATCCAGGGCCCGTCGTCGGGCATGTGGTCGGGGTGCGGCTCCAGGGTCCCGGCGGCCTCGGCGTGGTCCGGCACACCGGCGGCCGGCCGGGCAGCCTCGCGGGCGCGGTCGTCGACGTCCGGGTCGGGGTCCTCGGCGGCGACGGGATCGGCGTCCTCCTCGCAGGGATCCCCCTCCACGGCCAGGGCGGTCGTGGCGGAGTCGTCCCCGTCCTCGGGATCGCCCCCGCACGCGGGGAGCTGGGACGCCACGGCGAGCACGGAGAGCAGGGTCAGCAGGCGCCGCATACCCCTCGACCGTACCAGAATCCAGCGATCGATGGACAGCTCCGCCGGCCCTTGGGGGCCGCGGGCGGCGCCCACGCGCGGTGCCCTGCACCACCCGCGGCCCCTGGTGGCTCTCTTCGGGGAGGAGGGGCGAGGAGAACGAAGCATGGGTTGGCTGAGCAAGATCTTCGGCACCGGCGAGCGAGTCCAGCCGGTGATGATCGACGACGACAACTTCCGCGACGAGGTGCTGCGCTCCGACGTGCCGGTGGTGCTCGACGTGTGGTCCGCGACCTGCGCCCCGTGCAAGCGGCTCGAGCCGGTGATGTTCGGGCTGGCGGAGAAGTACCGGGGGCGGGTCAAGGTCGCCGAGCTCAACGTGCAGCGCGGGCTGAAGACCGCGCGCCGGCTGGGTGTCCGCGGCACCCCCACGGTGCTGTACTTCCACGACGGCGCGGAGGTCGATCGGGTCACCGGGTTCCGCGGACAGCTGTACCATGAGGACGTGATCGAGCAGGACCTGCTGAGCCGCGGCGGGTCCCCGCAGGAGGCCCCGGCATGAGCGAGCAGGACCAGGACCGGCCGAAGGACGGCGCCGAGGCGCGCAACGTGGGACCGATCCGCCGCTACGCGCCCACCGTGCTGATGGTGCTCGCCGTGGGCTTCGTGTGGTTCGGGCTCAAGGAGTTCAAGTCCCCCGGGCCGCCCCCCGAGGTGGACTCCACGGTGGCGGTCGCCGACGCCTACGACGAGGACGGCGACCCGATCGTTCCCGCCATCGGCGACGCGTCGAGCAAGCCGCGGCTGGTGGAGTTCTACACCACCAACTGCCCGGCCTGCCGCCAGATGCGGCCGGCCATCGAGCGGCTCCAGGAAGACTGCGCGGCCGGCAGCGTCGAGGTCGTGCTGATCAACCTCGACGACCCCCGCAACCTGCACCTCGCCGACCGCTACCAGCTGCGCGGGGTCCCCACCGTCTCGCTGTTCGACCGCAGCGGCCAGGAGACCGGCCGGCTGGTCGGCTCGTCGTCGCTGCGCGTGCTGCGCCGCGCCGCCGCCGACCTGGCGGAGGCCCCCTGCGCCGGCGAGGACGGCTCCACCGAGGAGGATCTGGCGACCCTCGGCGAGCCCTGTGTCGAGGAGACCTGCGGCTAGCCGTCTCCTCCGCTGCGGATCGTTCCCCGCTCTGGCGCCCACCGGTTCAACGGGGTGGACGGCGTTGTCCGCGAGGCCCCGTGTGCCCGCGCGGTACAATGCAGCGCGGAGGAACGGCCCATGATGGCGACGGCCCTGCTGACGATCGCGCTGGTGTGCGCCCCGGGCGCCCGGGCGGCAGCCCTCGACGAGGTGCCACACACGGTCTGGCCCGAACAGTTCCGAGACCACGAGGTCACCCTCGAGTCGTGGGAGGCGCGCCACCCGCGCAGCGGTCCGTGGAAGGTCGAGGTGCTGCGCGAGGCCGCGCCGGCGGTGCGGGACGGCGGGCGGGGCCGGGTCGCGGTGCTGGTCGACGACGGGCTGCAGGGGCCGCTCGAGGGGCCGCTCGAGACGTTCGTCGACGACCTGGTGCGCGACGGCCACGGCGTGATCCTCGAGGCCGTCGCGGGCGGCAGCGCCGAGGAGCTCAAGGCCCACCTCGTCGAGCTGTACGCCGAGGACCTGGTCGGCGCGATCCTGGTGGGCCCGCTGCCCAGCGGCTGGTTCGAGATCGCCAACGACTACGACGAGTACGGCTACGTCCAGTTCCCCTGCGATCTGTTCTACGCGGACCTGGACGGCGCGTGGGCCGACGCCGACGGGGACGGCCGCTACGACGCCCACGGCGACGGCCAGGGGGACCGGCCCCCCGAGATCTGGATCGGTCACCTGCTGGTCACCGACGCGATGGGCGACGAGGTGGCGGTGCTGACCGACTACCTGGCCAGGAACCACGCGTACCGCCGCGGCGACGTGCTCGGCGACGGCTCGGCGCTGGTCTACGTCGACGACGACTGGGCGTACTGGGTCGGCGAGTACGTCGACGAGCTCGACGGGGCGTTCCCCGACGTGACTTACGAGGCGCAGGCCAACGTCACGACCGCCGAGGACTACCTGCCCCGCCTGCAGCAGTCCTACGACAACATCGCGGTCTACGTGCACTCCAGCCCCGAGGCCCACTTCTTCGTCGAGTACGGCGAGTACGGCTGGATGATGTTCAGCGAGATCCCGCCGGCCGCCGACGCGCTGTTCTACAACCTGTTCGCCTGCTCCAACGCCAACTTCGCCGACTACGTCTACATGGCCGGCAGCTACGTGTTCAACACCGACGCCGGGCTGGTGGCGGTGGGCAGCACCAAGACCGGCTCGATGCTGTACGCCGGCCCGTACTACCGCGAGCTGTCGGAGTACGAGGAGTTCGGCGACGCCCTGCGCACGTGGTGGCACGAGATCGGCCCGTACGGCTTCGACAACATGTGCTGGCACTACGGCATGACGCTGATCGGCGATCCCACGCTGCGCATCGCGTACCCCACGATCGGCGTCGATCCGGGCGAGATCGAGGAGGACGCCGAGCCCGGAGACGACCCGCGGGTGCGCTCGATCGAGATCGGCAACCTGGGCGCCGACCACCTGGACTGGAGCGTGTCCGTCGACCAGCCGTGGATGTCCGTCGAGCCGGCCAGCGGCAGCGGGCACGCCGAGCTGACCCTGACGCTTCACCCGGCGCTGGCCGGGGACGGGGACCACCACGGCGTGCTGCTCGTCGAGTCCCCGGGCGCGACGAACCACCCCCTCGAGGTACCGGTCGTGCTGCGGCTGCCCCCGGCGCCCGACGGGGACGATCCCGGCGGCGGAGGCTGCCGGTGCCGCGCGGCGGCGGGGCCCCACGGCGGCCCCGGGCAGGGCCTGGTGGCGGCGGCGCTGGTGGCGCTGCTGCTGGGCTCGCGGGGGGCCCGGCGGCGCCCGCTTCCCAACCGGTGACGGCTGTGGAATACTACGCTCCGCCGTGGCAGGGCTGCGGCCCGGACGAACCGAATGGGAGGGTCCGCGATGGGCTCCAAGTTCCTCGAGAAGATCGCCCCGTACTACTTCCTGCTGTCCGCCCTGGGCTGCATCTCGCTGGTGGGCACGGCGGTGGGCATCATCATCTACGCCACCAAGGGCAAGCACCTGCAGGCCGGCACGCGGCAGCTGTACCTCGTGATGGCGCTGTGGACGATCCTGATCAACGCGCTGATGTTCGTCTTCATCGGCATGGTCGGGGGCGATCCCACGGTTGCGTCCGAGGTCGAAGCGATGTGATCGGCCGGACGGTCCCGCGCACCGTGGGTCCCCTGCCCGCGGCGCCCCGGACCACCCCCGACCGGCGCCGACCACCCCACCCGCGATCCCCGATCCCCCGAGCGAACCGCCCGTGCGGCTGCTGCTGCTGACCCCGCGGACCCCGTATCCCCCGGTCGGGGGCGACCGGCTGCGGCTGTATCACCTGGTGCAGCACCTCGCCCGGCGCCACGATGTCAGGCTGTGGACCCTCGCGGAGACCCGCGCCGAGGCCGCGCGCTGCCGGGCCCTGGCCCCCCTGGTCCGCGAGCTGCGTACCTTCGTCGTGCCCCGCGCGGTCTCGCTGCTGCGCTCCGCGGCGGTGGTGCCGGATCCGCGTCGCGCGCTGCAGGCCGCGTACTACCGCGCGCCCCAGCTCGCCGCGGCCGTGCGACCGCTCCTGCGCGGCGGATCCGTCGACGTGGCGGTCGGCTCGCTGATCCGGACCGCCCCGTACCTGCTCGGCGCGCCGGTCCCGGTGGTGATCGACGTGCAGGACTGCCTGTCGCTGCACTACCGCCGCGCGCTGCCGTACGTGCGGGGCAGCGCCGCGCTGACCTACCGGCTCGAGACACCGCGGGTGGAGCGCCTCGAGCGGCTCGTGCTGCGGCGGGCTACGGGGATCACCGCGATCAGCCCGGTCGATCGCGAGGCCCTGCTGCGGCTCGCGCCCGCGGCCCAGGTGACGATCGCGGGCAACGGCGTCGACCTGGACCGCTTCCGCCCGCTGCCGGGGGTCGTCCCGCGCCCCGGCCGGCTGGTGTTCCTCGCCAACCTCAGGACGGTCGCCAACCGGGACATGGCGCTGCAGTGCGCGCGCGAGATCCTGCCGCGGGTGCGGGTCCGGCGGCCCTCGGCACACCTCCACGTGGTGGGGGCCGAGCCGGCCGACGACGTTCGGGCCCAGCACGACGGCCATGCCGTGCACGTGCTGGGCGCGGTGGCGCATCCGGCGGATCACCTCCGCGAGGCGACCCTGACGCTGTGCCCGATGCGGTTCGGCGCCGGCGTGCAGAACAAGATCCTCGAGTCGCTGGCGGTCGGGACCCCGGCGGTGGTCTCGTCGCTGGCGGCGGCGCCGCTGGGACTCGCCGACGGCGAGGGCGTGCTGGTCGCCGACGGCCCGGACGATCAGGCGGCCGCCTGCCTGCGCCTGCTGGAGGACCCGGCGCTGTGCGAGCGCGTCGGCGCGGCCGGCCGCGCCGTGGTCGAGGACCGCTTCCGGTGGGAGGACAACCTCGCGCCGCTGGAGGCGCTGATCGAGGCCGTGGCGACGGACTCCTGAGACAGGGGACCAGGGGAGGCGGTGGGGGTCAGCCCGCGATCATCGCGCCGGTGGCGAGGATCGAGTAGGTCTTCTCGGCGCCGTGGTCGCCGAGCTTCTCGGCGTGCACCTGGTGCTCGCCCTTGTGCGGCCCCTCGCCGTCCGCCTCGGGCTGGGCCCCGTCGTGGTCGCCGTCGTGGTGGCCGCCGCAGCCGGGATCGACCTGGACGGTCCCCTCGATCACCAGCGTCTGGTCCTTCCAGCCCGCGGGGAACTCGAAGACCGCCTTGTCCGAGCGGACCATGATCTTGGCGTCGCCCTCGGCCAGCGTCACGGAGCAGCCGCTGCCACAGCGGGACACCGCGGTGCCCTTGATCCGCACGGTCTTGCCCACCATCTCGTCGGGCTTGGCGATGAGGTCGGCCAGCGGCGTCAGCTCGGTGCCGTCGGCCAGCTCGGCGCCCAGGGCGGTGGGGGTCTCCTCGGCGGCCGCCGCCCCGTCGGTGGCCTCTCCGGCGGCGGCGTCGGTCGCCGCGGCCTCGCCGCCCTCGGGGGTCTCCTCGCCGGCGCCGGTGTCGCAGGCGGGCAGGGCCAGGCTGGTCAGCAGCAGGAACAGGGGGGCCAGGGCGATGCGCGTCACGGTCTCGTCTCCTCGGTGGCTCGGGCCGTTCGGGGCCGGAGCGCGGGATACTACCTGCCTCCGCAGGGCAGGGGAAGCCCTCGGCGCGCCGGGGCGGTATCCTGGGACGGGTCGATCGGGAGGCGGGATGCCGGACGAACCGCTGGAGCTGTTCACGCGCCATCCGCGGCTGGAGCGCGCGCTGCCGCGCTTCCCGCTGGTGCAGCGTCCGACGCCGGTGAAGCCCCTTCCGGCGCTGGCGAACCGGCTGGGGCTGCCCGAGCTGTGGCTCAAGGACGACAGCGGGGCGCCCCCGGTGGGCGGCAACAAGGCGCGCAAGCTGGAGTTCCTGGTGGCGGCGGCGCAGGCCCGCGGCCGGCGCACGCTGGTGACGATCGGGTACCTGGGCACCAACCACGGCCTCGCCACCACGCTGGCGGCGCGGGCGGCGGGGCTCGACGCCGAGCTGGTGCTGCTCGAGGAGGTGGCCTCGGACCACGTGCGCGACACGCTGCTGCGCTGCGCGGCGCTGGGGGCCCGGCTGCACTACGCCCCGGGCGAGGTCGCGTCGGTGCCGGTCGTCGCGCGGGTGGTCGCCGCGGCGTGGGCCCGGGGCCGCGCGCCGGAGTGGATCCCGCCCGGCGGATCGTCGGTGCTCGGCACCGTGGGGTACGTCGAGGCCGGGCTGGAGCTGGCCGCGCAGGTCCGCCGCGGGGAGTGCCCCGAGCCGCACCGGATCTATGTCCCGCTCGGATCGGCGGGCACCGCGGCCGGGATCGCGCTGGGGATTGCGCTGGGTGGGCTGCGCTCGGAGCTGCGCGCCGTGCGGGTCGTCGACCCGCGGATGGCGTCGCGGAGCAGGACGATCCGGCTGGCCGCGGCCACGTGGCGGTTCCTCCGCGAGCGCCGCGCCGGGGTCGACCCGATCGCCCCCCGCGTGAGGCTCCAGGCGGTGGCGGGCTTCGAGGGGCCGGGCTACGGGACCGACACCCCCGAGGCGCTGGCCGCGATCGAGGCCGCGCGCGAGGCCGAGGATCTGCAGCTCGAGGTGACCTACACCGGCCGGACGCTGGCGGCGCTGCGCCACGAGGTGTCCTCGGTGGTCCACACGGGG
Organism: uncultured Rickettsiales bacterium; assembly: GCA_964584075.1. Classification (GTDB taxonomy): domain Bacteria; phylum Myxococcota_A; class UBA796; order UBA9615; family CAYRNR01; genus CAZOYV01. The sequence goes on from CAZOYV010000018.1 coordinate 25,250, forward strand.
CGCCCGGTGATGCTGTGGAACACCTTCCACCCCCGCGGCCCGATGCCGGCGGGTGCCGCGGGCCCCGAGGCGCTGCCCGCCGAGTTCCGGCACGTCTTCCGCGGCGCCTGAACCGGGGCGCGGTCAGTCGCGGACCCGGACGCCCGGCGGAAGCTCGATCCAGTCCAGCGGGTCCACCGGCGAGCCCTCGTGGCGCACCTCGAAGTGCAGGTACGGCCCGGACATGCTGCCGGTCTCGCCCGCGGCGCCGATCACCTGGCCGGTGGTCACCATCTCGCCGACGGCGACGTCGAAGCGGTCGAGGTGGGCGTAGACGGTGTAGTAGCGATCGCCGTGATCGAGGATCACGACGTTGCCGAAGCCCCGGATCCACTCGGCGCGGCGCACCTGTCCGGCGTACACCGCGCGCACCGGATCACCCTGGGCGGCCTCCAGGTGGACCCCGCGGCGGAACGCCCGCTCTCGGCTGCCCTCGACGGTGTACCACCCGTAGCGCGCGAAGACGTCGCCGGGCAGCGGCGCGATCAGCCGGCCCTTCTGGTGCGCGAAGCCGATCGTCGGCGCCGTGTCGGAGGTCGCGGCGGCGATCGCGTCCCCGGGCGGTGCAGCCGGGCCCGAACCGTCTCCGGCTCCGCCCTCGGCGGCGTCGGCGGCCACGTCGCCGCCCCCCGCGCCGCCGCCGCCGCCGGTGGCCTCCGCGACCGCCTGCTCCCCGCCGTCGGCGGCCACGGCGGCCAGCGCGCGGGCCCGCCGGTCGCGGCGGACCTCGTCCAGCAGACCCCGGCGCTTCCCACGCAGCTCGCGCTGCTCGGCCTGCATCTGCTGGCGGTCGGCGATCCGCTCGCGCAGCCGCGCGTACTCGGCCTCGCGCTCGTCGCGCAGCGCCTCCACCGCGGTCCGGCGCTCGGTCAGCACGGACAGCTCCTGCTCGTCGATCCGCAGGGCGTGCGACAGGTAGCGCCCGCCGACCAGCAGCTCGTGGGGGTCGCGCGCCGAGAACAGCAGCTGCAGCAGCCCCCGCTCGCTGCCGATGTACAGCGCCCGGACCCGATCGCGGACCGCCGCGCGCCGGGTCTCCAGCTCGGCCTCGACCGCGGCGAGCTCGCGGTCGAGCTCCACGAGGTGGCTCTCCAGGTCCCGCTCCTGGACGTGCAGCGACTGCATCTCGGTGTGGACCACCAGCAGGCGGGTCTCGATCACCTCGAGTTCGTCGAGGATCTCCTGCTCGCGGGCGCTGAGCGCCAGCAGCCCCGCGCCCAGGTCGGGGTCCCCGGGGACCTGGGCCGCCGCCGACCCCGTGGCCAGCGCGGCTGCGAGCGCGACGGCGGCGACGGCGCGGCTCACCGGCTGCGCTCCAGCATCCGCCGCACGCCGAGCCACGAGCCGACCAGCCCCAGCAGCAGCCCGGCAGCGAGGAACGCCGCCCACGCGGGGGCCGGCAGGAAGCCCAGCACCCGAGCGCCGAGCGCCAGCCCCAGCGACTCGCGCAGCTGCACGAACAGCACCTCGTACAGCACCGCCAGCAGCCCGACCCCGATCGCCGAGCCGACCAGCCCCTGCAGCGCCCCCTCGAGCAGGAACGGCGCCTCCACGAACCGCTCGGTGGCGCCCACCAGGCGCAGGATCTCGATCTCGTCGCGGCGGGCCCAGATCGTCAGCTGGATCGTGTTGGCGACGATCACCACGCACGAGAACGCCAGCAGCGCCCCCAGCACCACGGCACTGAGCTTGAGCAGGTTCAAGAACGTGTAGAACCGCGCGACCCACTCGCCGGCGTAGTCCACCTCGAGGAACTCGGGGCGCTCGATCGAGGTTGCGAACGCCGCGACGCTGTCCGGATCGCGCAGCGACGACTGCAGCCGGATCTCGAGCGACGGCGGCAGGGGGTCCTCGTCCAGCTCGGCGAGCAGTTCGTCGGCGCCCTCGAACAGCCGCCGGAACGTCTCCAGCGCCTCCTCGGGGCCGACGTGGTGCACGTGGGCGACCTCGGGACGGGCCTCGATCTCCTCCTTGATCCGGAACCGGCTCTCCTCGCCGACGCCGTCGGCGAAGTAGGCGTAGACCTGCACGTCGCGACCCCAGCGGTCCATCACCCCCGAGAGGTTGATCAGGATCAGCAAGAACGCGCCCACCAGCAGGATGCTGATCGCCACCACGGCGGTGCTGACCAGGCTGGGGAAGGCGAACTCCACCTGGTTGCGCAGGCTGCGGCGCAGGGCGAGCATCAGCCAGCTCACGGCGTCCCCCCACCGCTGTCGTCCACCAGCTTGCCGCCCTCGAGGCGCAGCAGGCGTGCCTCGGGGTGACGCTCCACCACCGCCGGGTCGTGGGTCGCGATCACCAGCGTCGTCCCGCGCTGCTGGATCCGCACCAGCAGCTCGATGATCTCGCCGCCCAGCGCGGGGTCCAGGTTCCCGGTGGGCTCGTCGGCCAGCACGATCGCCGGCTCCCCGAGGACGGCCCGCGCCACGGCCAGGCGCTGCTGCTCCCCCCCGGACAGCGAGCCCGGACGCAGGTGCTCGCGCCCCCGCAGCCCGACCTGGGCCAGCACCTGGCGGACCTTGCTGCGCACCACCTCGGGGGGGGCACCGCGGACCTCCAGGGCCACCGCCACGTTCTCGGCGGCGGTCCGCGCCTGCAGCAGCTTGAAGTCCTGGAACACCACGCCGATGTTCCGCCGCAGGTAGGGGATCGAGCGCGGCTTGATCCGCGCCAGGTCGTAGCCGGCGACCCGCACCGAGCCCGCGGTGGCGCGCTCGGCGCACAGGATCAGCTTCAGCAGGGTCGACTTGCCGGCGCCGCTGGGTCCGGTCAGGAAGCTCAACGATCCCGCCGGGACCGACAGGTCGATCCCGCGCAGCGCGACGGTCCCGTCGGGGTAGCGCATGTCGACGTCGTCGAACTCGATGACGGCGTCGCTCCGGGCGGTCGGGCTCACAGGTCCACCACCTCCACCTGGGCCAGCTCCCCGGAGAGGAACCGCGAGCCCACCGCGCGGAACTGGGTCGGGTTGTCCGTGGCCTGGAACCGCACGCGGGCCGGTCCACCCCCGGGGGTGTGGCGCAGGCCCGCGGCGTCGAGCACGCGCGCCACCTCGCGGGCGGTGGCGGGGGCTCCGTCGACCAGCGCCACGTCGCGGCCCACCGCGGCCTGGATCACGTCCCGCAGCAGCGGGTAGTGCGTGCAGCCCAGGATCAGCGTGTCCACGCCGGCCTGGCGCACCGGCGCCAGGTAGCGCTCGGCGACCTTCTCGGCGACCTCGCCCTCGGTCCAGCCCTCCTCGGCCAGCGCCACGAACAGGGGGCACGCCGCGGCGGTGATCCGCAGGTCGGGCCGCAGGTGGTGCAGCGCACGCTCGTACGCCCCGTTCTCGATCGTGCCGAGCGTGCCGATCACGCCCACCGCGCCGCTGCGCGTGGTCTCCACCGCCGCCGCCGCCCCGGGGGCGATCACGCCGACGATCGGGACCGCCCCGGCGCGCCTCCGCGGGACCCCCGCGCGCTTGCCCTGGATCATGCCCAGCGCCGGGATCCCCTCCTCGTCGCTGTACGCCTCGCGGAGGGCCGGCAGCGCCTGCGCGGAGGCCGTGTTGCAGGCCACCACCAGCATCTTGATCTGCTGGTCCAGGAGCTTCTGGGCCACCTGGTGGGCGTAGCGCACGACGGTGCCGCGCGTGCGAGTGCCGTACGGCACCCGGGCGGTGTCGCCGAGGTAGATCAGCTCCTCCTCGGGCAGCAGCTCGCGGACGGCGCGGAGCACCGTCAGCCCGCCGATCCCCGAGTCGAAGATCCCGATGGGTCGATCGTCGTGCGGCATCTCGGGTTTCCAACCCCGGAGGGGGCCGGATTCTACCACAGGCGCGACCATCCCCTGGCGCCGCGCCGCGGCTCGGCCGTCCGTCCACGGTGCCCTCGGCCGCCCGATCGGGACGTGCTACCGTGGGGTCGTGGCTCCACCTGCCCCCACCGATCGCACCACCGCCCTGCTCGGCGGCAGCTTCGACCCCCCCCACGTCTGCCACGTGCTGATCAGCCTGTACGCGCTGCAGGCCAGCCGCGCCAGCGAGGTGTGGTGGATCCCGTGTGGCCAGCACGCCTTCGGCAAGACCTCCGCGCCCTTCGAGCCGAGGCTGCAGATGTGTCGCGCGGCGACGCGCCACCTGCCCGCCCTGTCGGTGCTCGACGTCGAGCGGGAGCGCAGCGGGCCGAGCTACACGATCGACACCGTGGCCGAGCTGCGGGCGGAGGACCCCGGGCGCGAGCTGCTGTGGGTCGTCGGCAGCGACCTGCTCGACGAGCTGCCCCGCTGGCACCGCTGGCCGGAGCTGCGCGAGCAGATCACCTTCCTGGTGATTCCCCGGGGGGAGGGCCCCCCGGCGGCGGCCCCGGAGGGCGCCCGGCTGGAGCGGCTGCCCGTGGCGTTCCCCGACATCAGCAGCACCGCGGTGCGGCGCGCGCTGGCGGAGGGCCGCACGGTGGCGGGCTGGCTGGACCACGAGGTGCAGGCGATCGTGGCCCGCGAGGGGCTCTACCGGTCGTCGTGACGGGTGCCCGGCAGCGCCGTCAGCGGCAGGTCGCGCAGGGCCTCGACCTCGGTCCCGTCTCCCAGGTACGCGGCGATGAACGCGCGCGTCCCGGGGGCGATCCGCTCGGCGATGATCATCGTCAGGTCGGTGCCGTGGGCGTCCCACTCGAGCTCGACGACCTCGAGCGTCGCGTAGTGGAAGTCCCGCCCGTCGTCCCCGACGATCCCGAACCGGATGCGCTCCGAGAGCCACACCGGGATGGTCTCCTCGAGCCCCGCGTTGTCCGGCATCCGGAAGCTGCTGACGACGCGCACCGATCGGCGGGACAGCAGCTGGTAGTCCTCGATCGCCTCGACGAAGCGCCGCACGTGCTCCGACGCGACGTGGGAGACCAGGCTGAAGTCGACGTTCTCGCCGTTCGGCGGGGAGGGCTCCAGGGGCCGGCGGCCGCACGCGCGGTCCCACAGGCGGGACCACAGTCCGCCGGGCGGTCGGAGGGTGATGCGTGCCGACTTCCCCATCTCTCCTACAGCGTAGCGCAGATGGGGTGGGGATCAAGCTAGAACGTCGTGGCCTGCTCTTGCTCGAGGAAGGTGCGGAATCGCTCCACGTCCTCCAGCACCGCGGGGGTGGCGTGCTCGGGCACCGACTCGATCAGCAGCTGGATCTGCTCGAGCACCGCGTCGCGGCGCTCCAGGAACTCCCTCGTCGCCGAGCGCCGGTTGCGGACCCGGTAGCGCAGGTCGTGCATCTTGTCGGTGGCCTCGGGGTAGGCACCGAAGCGCTCCTGGTACCAGGCCTCGAGACCCGCCGCCTGCTGGTCGTACTGGTCGAACAGCTCGTCGTCGTCCACCGCCTCGCCCGCGGCGAGGTAGAGCAGCGCGTAGTAGGTGCCGGAGACGTCCCTGAGGTTGCCGCGGGTGACGGCGCCCTGGGGCGGGGTGATCCACGGGATCGGCGCGAACGCCGTGGCGGCGCCGTCGGGGACGATGCTGCGCGTCCCGGCGGGCAGGAAGTAGCCCTTGGAGAGCACCGCCTGGCCGCCCTCCTCGACGATCTGGTAGCTGCGGCTGTTGGCCAGGCTGAGGATCACGAAAACCAGCGCCACCACCACCACCACGAGCAACACGACCCGGCCGCCCCCCCCCGATGGGGCCGGCGGCGGCTGGGGATGCCGGCTGCGGTAGTGGGGCGGGACGGGAGGCGCCTCGGTGGGCGCCGGATCCGGGTCGCGCCGCCTGGCCGCGCCCGGCGGATCCCCGGCGTCGTCCTCCGGCAGCGGGTCGCGCGAGGACGGGGTGGACGGGCCCTCCGCCTTCGCGGCCCCGGACCCACCGGTCACCTCCTCCTCGTCCTCGGTCCCGGTCTCGGTCTCGGCCTCGGCCTCGGTCTCGGTCTCGGTCCCGGCCTCGGTCCCGGCCTCGGCCTCGGTCTCGGCCTCGGTCCCGGTCCCGGTCTCGGCCCCGGCCCCGGTCTCGGCCCCGGCCCCCGCCGGCTCCCCGCGCATCGCCTCGTCCTCCGCGTCGGACGCTGCCGCCCCGGAGCCGGCGCTCTTCGCCTTCGTGGCCTTCCTCGCCGTGGCCTTCCTCGCCGTGGCCTTCCTCGCCGTGGCCCTCGTCGTCGCGGCCGTCGTCGTCTTCTTCTTCGCCGCCCTCTCCTCGGGCTTCTCCTCGTCCGCGGCGGCCACCGCGTCGTCCTCGGTCTCGGTCTCGGGTCCCGGCTTGGGATCGTCGGTCATGGCTCCTCCGGGGTGCTCGCGCCCTGGGGGTGTGGACTGCAGGGGAACCCACCGATTGTACGTCCTGCCAGGGTAGAATTCGAGTCATGCCCAGCGTCGCCCCCCGCGCCCGCTTCTGGCAGCCCCTCGCCGATGGGCTGGTGCGCTGCGAGCTGTGTGCCCACCGCTGCCGGATCCGCCCCGGCAAGGCGGGCAACTGCCAGGTCCGGGTCAACGACGGCGGGGTCCTGCGGACCCTGGTCCACGGCCGCCTGGTGGCGACCCACGTCGATCCGATCGAGAAGAAGCCGCTGAGCCACTACCACCCCGGATCGACCTCGCTGTCGCTGGCCGTCGCCGGGTGCAACATGCGCTGCGGGTTCTGCCAGAACGCGTCGATCAGCCAGTGGCGCGGCGGCCCCGGCCAGCGTCCTCCCGGCGAGCACCACGGCCCCGAGCAGGTGGTCGCCGCCGCGCTGCGCGCCGGGTGTCGCTCGATCAGCTTCACCTACACCGAGCCGACGATGGGTCTCGAGTACGCCGACGAGGTCGCCGCGCGGGCCCGTCCCGCGGGGCTGGGGCTGGCGTTCGTGACCAACGGGTTCATGACCCCGGAGACCGTCGCGGTCCTGGCCGGCTGGCTGGACGCCGCCAACGTGGACCTCAAGGCGTTCCGGGAGCGCACCTACCGCCGGATCGGCAAGGCCCGCCTGGAGCCCGTGCTGCGCACGATCGAGGGGCTGGCCGCCGCCGGCGTGTGGGTCGAGGTCACGACCCTGGTCGTGCCGCGGCTGAACGACGATCCCGGGGAGCTGCGCCAGATCGCCGCCTTCATCGCCGGGATCGGGCCCCACGTCCCGTGGCACATCTCGGCGTTCCACCCGACGTACCGGATGACCGACCGCCCGCGCACCCCGGTGGCGACCCTGCGCGCCGCCTACGAGATCGGCAAGGAGGAGGGGCTGCACCACGTCTACGTCGGCAACGTGTGGGGCGACGCGGGCGAGAGCACCCACTGCCACGGCTGCGGCCACCGCCTGATCCACCGGCTGGGCTACACGCTGCTCGACGTCGACCTCGCCGGGGACCGCTGCCCGCGCTGCGGGACCGTGCTCGCGGGGGTCGGGATCGCCGGGGCCGGCGCCTGATGTGCACCGTCCTGCTGGGCCTCCGCGTCCACCCGGAGGTGCCGCTGGTGCTCGCGGCCAACCGCGACGAGTTCTACGAGCGGCCCTCGGCGCCGCCGGGCCCCCTGGCGGGGGAGCCCGCGCGCTTCGGGCCCCGCGACCTGCGCGGGGGCGGGACCTGGCTCGCGATCAACCGCCACGGTGTGGTGGCCGCGCTGACCAACGCCGCCCCGCCCGATCTGCAGCCGGTCCCCGGGCTGCGCAGCCGCGGCGAGGTGGTCGGGCTGGCCCTCGCCGCCGCCAGCGCGGCCGACGCCGCGGCGCGGGCGGCGGCGCTGCCCCCGGACTCGATCCGGCCGTTCTACCTGGTGGTCGCCGACGGCGACGGGGCCCACGCGGTGGCGCCGGCCGACGGGGGGTTCGCGGCCCGGCGCCTCGAGGACGGGCTCCACGTCCAGGAGAACCGCCCGCTCGATCACCCCGACGCCGAGAAGGTCGTCCGCGCCCGGGCGCGCGCCTCGGACCTGGCGCGCTGGCCCGCCGGCGAGCTGGTGCCGCGGCTCCACGCCGTGCTCTCCGACCACGATCCCGGGGTGATCCCGCTGCGCCGGCTGTGCGTCCACACCCCGACCTACGGCACGCGCTCCACGTCGATCCTGCTGCTCGGGGGGGCGGACCCCGGCTGGTGGTTCCTGGACGGGCACCCCTGCGAGGGGCGCCCCGCGCGGGTCGCCGCGTTCGACGCCTGGCGCGCCGCTTGCGGCTAGCGCAGCTTCTTCCAGCGCGCGCGGATGCTCCTGCGCAGCTCGAGGACGTCGGCGTCCTCGTCGGGGGACCAGTGCAGCTCGGGGTCCTCGGCCAGGTGCCACTTGGCGAACGACAGCTCGATCAGGTCCCGCTCCAGGCGGCGGTGGTGCCACCACCGGGCGGGGCCCATCCGGAAGAACCGGCCCATCCCGGTCCACACCCGCCGGCGGGCCGGGACCATCCCCTTGCGCAGGTCGTCGGTGAGGATGTCCTCCTCCTCGTCGGCCAGGAACTGCAGGATCACGCGGTTCTCCTGGCGCCACACGAACGCCACCGTGATGCCCAGCAGCAGCACGAACGGCATCTCCAGGACCATCACCGCGATGGGCAGCGAGACCAGGTAGGTCACCCCCTCGGAGTCGCTGAACACGAACATCCCGCAGAACGTGTTCCACAGGAAGTGGGCGAACATCGCCATGCCCCAGAAGAACGGCACCAGCAGCCAGCGGGCGAAGCCCTTGCGCATCACGCGGACGATCCCGAAGCCCGCGCCGGTCAGCGCGGTGTAGGCCGCGTGGCTCCCGATCCCGCCGAGGATCCCGCGGACCCAGGTCAGCTTCAGCATCTCGCCGTAGCCGCCCACCGAGCCCACGTCGAAGTAGTAGATCACGTTCTCGATCGTGGCGAACCCGAGCCCCACCAGCGCGCCGTAGATGATGCCGTCGAGCACGTTGTCGAACTCGCTCTTGAACAGCAGGAAGATGAACAGGACGGCGATGCCCTTGGACAGCTCCTCGATGAACGGCGCCGAGATCGACGCGGTCAGCGCGTCGGCCAGGAACACGTCCCCGACCAGCTCGGTGGTGGCCGCGGCGAAGGTGTCGTTGAACATCATCGACACCACGGTGGAGACGAACGCGCCCCAGACCAGCGCCGTGAGGATCAGGTACACCGGCTCCGGCTCGTTGCGGTCGAGCCACAGCAGCAGCAGGCAGTACGGCACCGCGGTGGCGAACGCCAGGATGTTGGCCACGACGAACAGGTCGGGCCGCCCCAGGAAGTAGAACAGCCCCAGCATCCCGCTGCACATCAGGCACAGCAGCATCAGCACGCCGAGCGAGCCGAGGCAGCCGTACTTGAGCAGCAGGTTCTCCTGGCGGCGCTTGGGCCGGACGCGCGGCTGGACCGCGCCGGCCGCGGGGTTCTGCTCCTCGTTCATCTGCGTCCCTCCACCTGCTACCATGCGGGGCCATGGCTGACGACGATCTGCACCACCGGCTCCTGCTGGCCATGCTCCGCGCGGAGCACGAGATCACCCGAGCCTGCAACCGCGTCTACAAGAGATTCGGGGTCACGTACCACCAGTTCCAGGTCCTGCGGATCCTGGAGCAGGCGGACGAGCCCCTCCCCCAAGGTACCATCGGTGAGCACCTGATGGTGTCCCGGGCCAACCTCTCCGGCCTGATCGATCGCATGGTCGCGGGGGGGCTGGTCCAGCGGCGCTCGACGCGCAAGGACCGCCGTGTCGTGCTGATCGTGCTGACCGACCGCGGCCGCTCGGTGCTCCGCGCCGTGGAGCCGATGCGCGACACCGTCGAGACCCTGCTGATGGCCGGGATCCCCCGGGACGAGGCCGAGCACGTGGTCGACGTCCTCGAGGGCATGACCGACCGCGCGGAGCGCATCGGATGATCCCACGCGGGTCTCCGCCGGGGACCCTCCTGTTCCCCCTCTTGCTCGCCGGCTGCCTGCTCTCGACGCCCGGCGCCGTGGCGGACGAGGCGGCACCGACCCTCGCCGCCGCCCTGCGCTCCCCGGGGCTGGTGATCGTCGCGGACTGCGGCGCGGGGCGACCCCACCAGCGGCTGGCCGACAAGGTCGCCGGCGACCTGCTCGCCCTGCGGGGGGACGCCCCGGAGCGGGTCGCGTGCGACGATCTGGCCGGCGTGCACTGGGAGGACGCCCACCTGGTGGTGCTGGCCAGCGATCCGGCGGATCCGGTGGTGGCCGCCGTGGGAGCCGGGCTCGGCTTGCGCGTCGAGGACGGCTCGGTCGAGCTCGCCGCGGTCCCGCTGCGCGGGGCCGACGCCGGCGCCGTGGTGACCCTGCCCCATCCCCGCGATCCGGATCGCTGGGCGTTGCTGCTGATCGGCACCGGGCCCGAGGCGCTGCGGCGCCTCGATCGCCACGTCCGCAACGACGTCGCCGCGTCGGCGCTGCTGCTCGACGAGGGCGGGGAGCGGCTGACGGACCTGTCGCGCAGCGACGACGGCGCGTGGCGGGTCCCCGCGGGCCACCCCTACCGGGCCGACGAGGTGGTCGCCCGCGTCGAGGCGTGGCGGGATCGCGTCGATCTGCGGGTCTCGGCCTGGGACGCCGACGTGACCGTCGATCCCGAGGCGCAGGTGCTGGACGTGCGCTGCCGCGTGTCGCTCGCGGGGGACGATCCGGCGCGGCGCGGGCCGGGGGCTCCGCCGCCCCCCGACGAGCTGTGGCTGCTGCTCTCGGCGCGGGCCGAGGGCCTGCGCTGTGAAGGCCGCGGCGCGGGACCCTGCGCGCGCCACGACGCCCGCGACGGCACGGTCCGGGTGCGCGTCCCGCTGCGGCGGGCGCCGCGCGGCCCGGGGGGGCGCACCATCGAGCTGGACTACCGCCTGCCGCTCCAGGAGCGCCTCGACGCCTGGTACCTCGGCCCCACCGGGGGGTACGTGCTGCCCGCGGCCAACTGGCTGCCCCGGGTCCGCGGCGGCCCCGACGAGCCATTCGCCGCGCGCGGGACGCTGGCGGTGGCCCTCACGGCGCCGGGGGCGCCCCGCGTGGTGCTCCCACCCGGAGAGCCCGGCGCCGCCGCGGTGGCCTCCGTGCTGGTCTGGGGCGACCACCGCGAGGAGGCGCTGGCAGACGACGGCCGCGCGTTCGTCGCTCCCCACGCTCCCGAGGAGGTCCTGGCCCGCGCCGAGGCCCTGCGCGAGGCGCTGGAGCGCTGGGGCCTGGCCCGCCCGGCCCCGGCCGTGGTGGTCGCGGTCGACCGGCCCCGGCCGTGGCTCGGGGAGGGGCTGCTGCTGGTCCCCCCGGACCTGCTCGAGCCCGGCCCGATGGACGAGCGCACCCACCTGGCGCTGGAGCGAGCCGCCACCGAGCAGCTGGTGCGGCTCCAGCCGCCGGGGGGGCGCCCGCTCCAGGTCGCGGGCACCGTGACGGGGGCGAGCGCGCCTGTCACCGCCCGGCTGTGGCAGCGCCGCGGCACGTGGTGGGAGCAGATCGACGAGGGCCCGGCCGACGCCGAGGGCCGGTTCGCGCTGTCCGGCCGGGGCCGGCGCCCGCTGATGGTCAGCGTCGAGGCCGACGGCCAGCTGCCGGCCTTCGCCGTGGCGGCCCCGGACGGCGAGGTCGAGCTGGCGCTGCGCCCGGTGGGGCAGGCCGCGCTGCTGTGCCTGCGCTGCGGCCCCGATCTCGGGGCCGTGCGCTACCCGATGGTCGAGCTGGAGCCGGGCCGCTTCGCGGTCGACATCGCGCTGGGGGAGCTGCACCGCCGCTACGGCGCGTTTCCGTACGCCTTCGAGCTCGAGCCCGGCGCGGCGGACGCGGTGCTGGTGCTGGACCCGCTGCGCCCCGCGGACCAGTTCCCCGCGTTCCTGCCCCCCGAGCTGTTCCACGCCGACGAGGTCCACCTCGAGCTGGACACCGCGGGCGTGCGCTACTGGATCGAGGTCCCCGGCGGCCTGCTGGCGCCGGCGGACTGGATCGGGCCTGCGCAGATCGAGGGCGAGTAGGTCGCTACAGCGAGCCCTCGGGCAGCTGGTGGGCCAGCCCGGCCTCCAGCGCGCGGGTGACGTAGTCGGCGTACAGCTGGCTGTCGCGGGCGTTCTCGAAGGTCATGATCTGGACCCCGAACCCGGCCGGCAGCTCCAGCTCGGGACGGTCCTGCTGGAACCAGCGCACCACCCCGTTGAACTCCACCGCGCGGGGCTCGGCCTCGGGGGTCTCCAGCGGGAAGAACACGCGGACCACCGAGCCCACCCGCGGGTACTCGTTGCTCGCGACGTACAGCCCGCCCTGGCTGAAGTTGCACGCCGTCCCGGAGTAGCGCCGTCCGGCGAGGATGAACTCCACCGGGATCTCGGTGACCACGCGGTTGGCGCGGTCCACCGACTCCTCGTCCCGGGACACCGCGGTCGGCACGCCGCCGCCCGGCCCGATCTGGGCGGGGGGGACCGGCGCCGAGGCCACGGGCGTGTGCCCCGCGGCCGGGGCCATCCGCAGGTTGGTGCGGAACGTCACGTGGATCGCGGGGCGGCCGCGCCACAGCCCGGACTGGCTGGCCACGTCGGAGACCTCGCCGCTGACCCGCACGCGCCGGCGATCGCTGGGGCGCCGGAAGACCATCACCACGTCGTCGGTCTCGGGCAGCGCGCCCTCCAGCGAGACCGTCGCCGTCTCGTTGGAGAGGCGCGTGATGAACCCGCGGTGCACGGCACCGCCGGACTGCACCAGCACCGGCATCAGGCACGGGATCCCGCCGCGATCGAGGGATGGGTCTTGGTCGGACAAGCCGTCCTCTCCGAGGCCGTCGTGGTTCTGGTCATGGGGCAGTGAAGCGCTGGCCCACACCCGTCCACGATCAGTATAGCGGCTCGCGGCCCCCGGCGTGTGGCGGCTCCCGGCCAGGGACCGACCGAAATCCGGTCTCCGCGACCGGAATCCGGACGGTCGCCGGACGGCGGTGGACGGCGGCGCGGCGGGGCCACGGGCGGGTGCCGGTGGCACGGCGGTTGCAGAACTCCCGGGCCCGTGGAGCGCCCCCCGCCGACCCTGCCCCGTCCCCGGCTGTGTGCCCGCGAGCGCCTCGCCGCCGCGGGCCCCGGCGACCTGGACGACGCCGAGCTGCTCGCCGTGATCCTGGCCACCGGGACCGCCGGCGCCGACGCCCTCGACGTCGCCCGCCGGCTGCTGGCCTGCGTCGGCGATCTGCCGCGGCTGGCGAGGGCCGAGCTCGGGGAGCTGCGGCAGGTCCCGGGGGTCGGCCCCGCCAAGGCCGCGAGGGTCCAGGCGGCGCTGGAGCTCGGCCGGCGCTGCGCCAGCGACCGGCTCGCGCCGCGGGACGCGATCCGCTCGTCGCAACAGGTCGTCGACTGCTACCGGCCGCTGCTGGCCCACCTCGACCGCGAGCACTTCTACGCGCTGCTGCTGGACGCCAAGCACCGCAAGATCCGGGACGTGTGCGTCTCGGTCGGCTCGCTGGACAGCGCGATCGTCCACCCTCGCGAGGTGTTCCGCCCGGCGGTGGCGGAGTCGGCGGCGGCCGTGATCCTGATCCACAACCACCCCTCGGGCGACCCATCGCCGTCGGCCGAGGACCGGATGGTCACCCGCCGGCTGGCGGCCACCGCGGAGCTGCTCGGCGTCGAGCTGCTCGACCACGTCGTGATCGCGCGGGACGGCGCGGCCAGCCTGCGCGATCTCGGCCTGATGTGAGCGCCCCGGCCCTCCGTCGGGCCCGGCACCTTTCCGCCGCCGCCGCCGTGTGCGATGCTGCCCCGGCGATGCACCCGATCCTGTTCCACATCCCGCTGCCCGGCCGCTCGGTGCCCTACCACGCCTACGGGTTCTTCCTGGCGGTGGCGTTCCTGTTCGGGATCGCGATCGCCGTGCGCGAGGGCAAGAAGCAGGGGATCCCGTCCAACCAGGTGATCACCCTGGCCGTGATCGCCGTGATCACCTCGCTGCTCGGCTCGCGGGCCCTGCACCTGCTGATGGTCGAGACCAAGGCCTTCCTGGCCGACCCCATGATCCTGTTCGACTTCGGGCGCGGCGGGTACGCGTTCTACGGCGGCTTCGTCGTGGCGGTGGCCGCGGCGGTGATCTACTGCCGGGTGGTGAAGATCTCGTTCCTGCAGATCGCCGACATGTTCGGCCTCGGCGTGATCTTCGGTCTGATCTTCGGCCGGATCGGCTGCTTCCTCGCCGGCTGCTGCCACGGCCGCGGGGTCGAGGAGCCGCTCCCCGACTGGGCGCGGTCGGTGATCCCGCTGCAGTGGCCGGCGTGGTTCTCGCTGACGTTCCCCGCGGAGGCCGGCGGGCTGGGCTCGATCCACGACGTGCCGCTGGTCCCGACCCAGCCCCTGTCGAGCCTGTACAACCTGGCGATCTTCCTGCTGCTGGCGCTGTGGGTCTACCCGCGCAAGAAGTACCACGGCCAGGTCTTCGTGTGGCTCTGCATCCTGTACGCCGCCGCCCGCTCGACGATCGAGCTGTTCCGCGGCGACGACCGCGGGATGTTCTTCGGCGAGGCGGTCTCCACCTCGCAGCTGGTCAGCGTCCCGGTGGTCCTGGTCGGCGTCGCGGTCCTGCTGTGGGCCCGCTCCCGGCTGGCCTCGGGGCGCCTGCAGCCGCTGCCCGACGACTGGCGTGCCGGGGCGGCGGCGTCCGCCCCGGCGCCTCCCGACGCGGCGCCCTCCAAGAAGAAGCGCAGGCGCAAGAAGAAGCGCTGATGTCGCGGGTCAGGAACCGTCCCACCCCGCCAGCCGCGCGAACATCCAACACGCGGCGCGGCCCTTGAGCACGCCGAGTCTGATCCGCGAGGTCCCGCGCAGACGGCGGAACCTTCTCCACCAACCGGAAGCCACTCCCCCCGCATGAAGACCCGAACCAGGAGGTGCGGACCAAGCCCAGGCCCATCTCGACTCGGCCGCGGTTGTTCGGAGACATGGTTCGCGGTGGAAAGAAACTTCGACGGCCTTCACGGCGCATGGGGCGAGAGGGAGCAGCGCCCGAGACTCGGGGCGACGGGGGCGGGGCGTGAGTTCAGCCCGTGCCTCCTGTGACTTGGGGGGCGGATCGGTCACTCCGTGCGAGGCGGATTCAGGCTCAGGGAGACGGGCTCAGCCGCTCCGTCAGCCAGTCGGCGATCACGGGATAGACGTCCTCCGCCGCGTGATCCCCGTTGCACAGGTCGACGTGACCGTAGTCGCGGGCGTCCCCCTGGTCCCGGCCGAACACCCGCCAGGTCTTGTCCGCCGACCCCAGCGTGTCGAAGAACACCACGGTGCGCTCCGGCGGGCACAGCCGGTCGGCGCGGCCGGCGATCACCAGGAACGGCACCTGGATCCCGGCCGCCCCCTCCAGGTAGTTCTTGCTGCCGTCGGCGGAGAGGAACGCCCCGGCCTCCACCGAGCGCGCGAACTGCTGCAGGACCCCCGCCTGGATCGGCGACATCCCGACCCGCATCATGTCGGCCAGCGCGGCGCGCTCCATGTTGTCCTGGGCGTACACGATCTTGTCCAGGTCCATCGGGATCTGGCCGCCCCACTGGGCGTAGAACGCCCCCAGCCCCCGGGCCGGCACCGCGCCCCCGTGCTGGAAGCCCTTGATCAGCGTCCTGGCCAGCTCGGTGATGAAGTCGTCGGCGCGCCAGTCCAGCGGCGACGCCACCGTGACCGCCGCGGCCACCGGCGGGTCGGGGGTCTGCTCGAGGTAGGCGACGAACACCATCCCGCCGAGGCTGTGGCCGACCCACGCCACCTCCTCGGCGCCGGTGAGGCCCCGCACCGTGGCGATGATCGCTGGCACGTCGTGCAGCGCGTAGGTGTCCATGCTGGTCTCGGGCGGGGCGGGGGACGACTCCCCGTGGCCGCGCAGGTTGACCAGGTAGGTGTCGAACCCGCGCTGGGCCAGCGCCGTCCCGATGTCGCGCCCCATCCCCAGCGCCCAGGTTCGCGTGTTGGACGCGATCCCGTGGCACACCAGCACCGGCACGTCGCTGACCGTCGCGCCCCACGGCGGGTAGTGGTGCAGCACCAGCTCGGCGCCGTCGTCGGTCTGGACCCTGACGTACTCGAAGGGCGGCGCCAGCTTGAGGGTGCGCGCCTCGTGGCGCCCCGTGCAGCTGGCCAGCCACAGCGGCGCCAGCGCCAGCAGCAGCATCCCGGCGCCGGCCCTCATCGCACCGCCCCCTTCCGGATGAAGCGTGCGACGACCGGGAACACCCGGGTCCGCGCCTCGTCGGCCAGCATCAGGTCCAGGTGGCCGAAGTCCAGCCGGTCGAGGTTCATGTACCCGAACTTGTGGAACGTGGCGCCCAGCTGGTCGGCGGCCCGCAGGGTGTCCTCGCACGGGGCGAGCCGATCGCGCTCCCCGCACGCCAGCAGCGCCGGGAACGCCACCTCGGGCAGCGTCGCGGTGGGCTCGATCCAGGTCCCGAGGTCGTCCAGCGCGGCGTCGCGCTCCACGGCGCCGGCCTCGCGGGCGCGGCGCAGCAGCTCCTCGTGGCGCTCCGCCGGCAGGTTGGTGCACGCCGCGGCGAACAGATCGGGGCCGGCGTCGGGCCACGGCGACGGCCGCAGCGCCAGGCGCGACCAGCGGGGCGCGGCGGCGCCCTGCAGCGCCTGCAGCGCCGTGCTCTTCAGCGGCGAGGGCGAGCCTCCGGCGGACGGGGCGCCCAGCACCACCAGCCCGGCCAGCGGTGCGTCCGCGCCGGTCTCCGCGACGTAGCGCAGGCACGCGGTGCCGCCCAGGCCGTGACCCACCAGCCACGGCGCCTGACCCGCGGCGGAGGTGACCGCGGCCACCGCTCCGCCGACGTCGCGGGCGTCGGCCCACCACAGCGACAGCCCCTTGCGCTGCAGGGCGGTGGCCAGACCGGGACCGCCGATCTCGGCCCAGGTGTACAGCGTCGCATCGGCCTCGGGCCCGACGACCAGCAGGACCGGGGGGCCGCTGCCGCCGAGGTGGGTCGGCGCGGCGGCGGTGGCTGGGGTGGCGATCAGCAGGGCCAGCAGGGCGAGGAGGGCGCGCATGGCACGGCAGTCTATGCCAATCGGCGCCCGGACGGCAGGGGAGGCCGGCCGGGAGGGGGCTACCAGCGCGAGGACTGGTGGGCGTGACCGTAGGCGGTGGCGGCGGACAGCAGGTGGCAGATCCACCCCAGCGTCCCGCCGGACCCGATCCAGAAGCCGGGGGTGACGATCAGCCAGAAGATGCCGCGCCAGATGCAGCCGTTGTAGATCTGGCCCACGCCGGGGACCAGCAGGCTCAGGACCGCGGCGATTCCAGGGTCGGTCGAGCGTCGGGACATCGCGTTCTCCTCGTCGTCCTCGCCCTGGACTACGTTCCGGGTCCCGCCCCTATTTCGGCGACGCCCCGACTTCCGGCAGCAGGTCGACGAGGTCGTCGATCTCGTCGAGCACCAGGTCGGGCTCCACCCCGCTGGCCGTCAGGTCGGCACGCGACGTCTTGCCGCTGAGCACCAGCGCCCCGGCCATCCCGGCGCGCTGGGCGCCGCGGACGTCGGACAGCGGGTCGTCGCCGACCATCAGCACCTGGGCCGGCTCGACCCCGGCGTCGCGGCACGCCTCGCGGTAGAACCCGGCGCTGGGCTTGCCGAACACCTCGCCCTCGGCGCCGGTGGCGTACTCCAGCGCCACGACCCACGGGCCGCACGAGACGCTGTGGCCGGCGTCGTCGACCCACATCCTGTTGCGGTGGCAGGCCAGCAGCGCCGCGCCCCCGCGCAGGCAGCGCGCCGCGGCCGACAGCGCCGCGTAGTCGGCGAAGCGGGTCAGGCCCACGAGCACCACGTCGGCCGGCGCGTCGTCCACCACCGCGAGCCCCGCCGCGGCGGCGACCTCGGCCATCCCCGGCTCGCCGAGGACGTAGCAGCGTCCCCCCGGGTGGCGCCGCGCGGCGACGCCGACGGTCACCTCCAGCGCCGCGTGGATGTCCCCCTCGGCGACGTCGATGCCGTGCCCGGCGAGCGCCTCGGCGAGGAACCGTCGTGGGTGGGTCGAGGTGTTGGTCACCAGCCGGAAGGGCAGCCCGCGGGACCGCAGCGCCGGCAGGATCCGCGTCCCGGACAGCAGCCTGGGGTCCTCCTTGCCGGCGAGGAACACGCCGTCGATGTCGAACAGGAACAGCCGGATCGCCGAGAGATCGAGGGCCATCGCTCCTCCCTGCAGGGCTGGCCACGCGGCCCTGGCGGCACTACCCTGCCCTCCGCCGGGGGAGACAGCATACGGGAGACCGCATGGCGGACGACAACGCGCGCCGCGAGCTGCAGGCCGACTACTGCTACGCCTGCGCCGCCGACAACCCCGAGGGGCTGCACCTGCGCTTCGAGCGGACCGGCGACGACACCGCCCGCACCGAGGTCGTGATGCGGCCCGAGCTGTGCGGCTGGAAGGGCATCCTCCACGGCGGCTTCGTGTCGCTGCTGATCGACGAGACCGCGTCGTGGACCTTCGCGCTGTGCCGGGGGGCGCAGCACTTCGCGACCCGCTCGATGTCGGTGCGGTTCCTGCGCCCGACCCCCACCGGGGAGCCGCTGGTCGTCACCGGCTGCGTCGGGGAGGACCACGGCAAGACGGT
The DNA here is from genome assembly GCA_964584075.1 of uncultured Rickettsiales bacterium. GTDB lineage: Bacteria > Myxococcota_A > UBA796 > UBA9615 > CAYRNR01 > CAZOYV01. The sequence goes on from CAZOYV010000018.1 coordinate 43,728, forward strand.
CGAGGTGACCGCCGAGATCCACACCGCGGACGGCAAGATTCGCGCCCGCGGGACCGTGGAGATCGCCCGCCTGCAGGGCACGATCAAGGACCGCTTCGCCGCCGGCGGGGTCCGCCGCCGAGGGCCCCGCGCTCACTGCGAGAAGAACAGGAACAGTAGCCACCCGGCGTAGCCGGACAGCAGCAGCCCCCCCTCGACGCGGGCGATCCGCTGGCCGGTCCAGACGATCGGCCACAGCACCGCCATCACCGCCGCGGCGACGCACAGATCGACGCCGATCCCCCCCTGGAACGACGGATCGACCTGGATCGGGCGCACGATCACCGTGACCCCGAGCACCACCACGAGGTTGAAGATGCAGCTCCCCACCGCGTTGCCGATCGCCAGGTCCGGCTGGCGCCGCAGCGAGGCGATCAGCGACGAGGCCAGCTCGGGCAACGAGGTCCCGATCGCCGCCACCGTCAGCCCCACGAAGCGCTGGGACAGCCCGAGCACCTCGGACAGCTCCAGCGCGCCCAGGACGAACCAGTGGGCCCCCACCAGCAGCACCGCGAGGCCCACCACCGTCAACCCGATCGAGAACCACAGCGGGCGCGGCTCGCCGTCCTCCTCCAGCGGGTCGTCGGCGCCCTCGAGGCGCGCCCGGCGGGCGGCCCGCACCAGCACGGCGACGTAGGCCGAGCCGACCGCGACCAGCACGATCCCGTCGACCCGCCCCAGCCGCCCGTCGAGCACCAGCGCGATCAGCAGCAGCTGCAGCCCTAACAGGAACGGCGACTCGCGACGGATCAGGTCCAGGTGGACCGGCACCGGGCGCACCACCGCCGCCAGGCCCAGCACCAGCAGGATGTTGGCGATGTTGGAGCCGATGATGTTGCCCAGCGCCAGCTCGGTGGCGTCCTTGCCCGCCGCCGTGACGTTGACCGCCAGCTCCGGGGTCGAGGTCCCGAACGCCACCAGCGTCAGCGCGATCACCACCGCCGGCACGCCCAGCGTCTTGGCCGTGCGCCCCGCGCCGCGGACCAGCCCCTCCCCCCCGAGGGTGATCAGGACCAGACCGACCACGAGGTAGAAGGCGACGGCCAAGGCGGTGCTTCCTCTCCCGCTGGGGTGGGCGGGCCCGGGCGGGCCCGGCGCGTGCGGCGCCCCCCCCGGGTCTCCGGGGGAACGCCCGGGCGGTGGGGCCTATTCCCCGTCGGGCTCGTCCGCCCCGTCGTCCCCGTCCTCGGGGAGCTCGAGGCGGGCCTCCATCACGGCGCGGACCAGCTCGTCGGCGCGCTCGACGTCCTCCTCGAGCACCAGCGCGACGCCCCAGCCCTTGCCGGGCAGGAAGATCCGCGAGTAGGCGGAGTCGACGTTGGAGCGGATCGTGTGGGGGATGCCCTCCTTGTCGAGGATGTCCCCGACCACCATCGCGTGGACCGGCCCCTCGAGCTGGCGCAGCACCCGCAGCGGTCCCGAGAGCGTCTGCTCCTGATGGATATCCTCGTAGTCGTCCTTGGAGACCAGCGGCTCGCCGTCCTCGGCGCAGTGGGTGACGTGATCGAGGTACTCGGTTCCGCACAGCAGGCAGTACTTCATCGTTCGGGACCTCCAGGCGACCCATTTTGACAGAATCCTTGCGTCCGCGACGTCACCGCTGGCGCGCAGCCGTGCTATTCCCCCCTGCCAGGAGGTTCCCATGATGCGAACGGGACGGATCTCGGTGCTGGTCGTCGCGATGGTCGGGTTGTTCGGCTGCCCGCCCAAGGAGGAGGAGGTCCCCGAGGAGGATCCCTGCAAGGAGTTCTTCGACATCGAGAGCCCAACGGGGAGCTGGATGTGGGCCCGCGGCACCTCGGCCGCGCCGATGCCCGACACCAACTACCGCATCCAGTTCTTCCAGGACGGCGGCGTCACCAAGGCGTGGTACGTCCACGACCAGGAGCGCTACGAGCTGACCGGCACGCGCCGCGAGCTGGACTGGCTGTTCGTCAGCGGACCGCTGCACGGCGACGCCGCGCTGGAGAAGGCCTACGAGGCCGGCCCCGACGCCGAGCCCAAGGTCGAGGCCCATGCCTACCTGTCGATCGACGACATCTGCCACGTGGAGTGGACCGATGGCTGGACCGGGCGCGCCGCGGACGGCACCGAGAGCGAGCGGATGGATCCGCTGGGCAAGAAGACGCTGGCGCCGGTGGGCGAGGGGATGATCTACAGCTACCGCCCGTGCACCGGACTGGTCTCCGCGGGCAAGGGGGCCAGGAGCGCCGAGGCCGCGCAGGCGGTCCTCGACGCCGGCGAGCTGCCCATCGTCGACGGCGATCGCGGCACGTTCGTGGCGTTCAGCGACGCGGCCGCCGACGGCGGCGACGACTGCAGCTACAGCTTCGACTACTACTGGGACGGCCGCCAGAAGGAGGCGGGGCTGACCACGGTCGAGAAGGCCGGCGACCAGCGCAAGTGGTCCCACACCGTGGACCTCAGCTTCATCGGCACCCACGAGGTGACGTTCGAGCGCTACCGCTCCTGCGGAGGCGGCGACAAGGAGTTGATCGGCGTGTCCTGCGGCGCGGTCAGCGTGCTCTGACCCCGGCCCGGCGTCCGCCTCCGGTCCCCCGTCCGCCCCGCCGCCGCTACTCCTCGTCCTCGTCCGGCTGCAGCGCACCGGCGAGGTCGTCGGTCAGCCGCTCCAGGGTCTCGTGGCCGTAGGACTGCGGGATCTTCTCGCGGCCGCCGCCCGCGGGGTGGTACCGGTAGCGCCGCAGCTCCACCTCGCGGCCGCCGCGGACCTCGACCTCGTGGTACTCGCGGTTGCGCATCTCCCCGGGCGCGCTGCGCAGGATCCCCCTGGCGTGCGCGGGGGAGACCTCGTGGCGCCGCAGCCGCTCGGGCAGGTAGGTGACCTCGGCCTCGATCCGCCCGACCTGGCGCTCCACGTCCCGTCCGGCCTGCTCCGCATCGCGCCCGCGGTCGGGGGCGACGACGGTCAGCTCGTCGATCGACGAGCCGTACGGTCCGCTGCCGTGGACCCTGGCCCGCGCCCGGGTGCCGTCGTGCTCCACCTCGAGGTCGCGCCTGCCGCTGCCCTTGGAGTTCTTCAGCGCCTCGACCAGCTTGCCGCCGAGTCCCTCGTCGCGCTCGTCGCCGTCCGCGCTCATGCGTCCTTCTCTTCCTCCTCGGGCTGCTCGATCTCGACGCCGTCGGCCGCCTGCTCCTCGAACGTGTCGCCGTCGTGGGTGTAGCGGATCGGCTTGTCACCGAGGAACGTCACCAGGCTCACCGGGCGGGTCCACAGCCGCGCCAGGTTGCGCAGCGTCCGCTCGGCGTAGCCCTTGTCCAGCTCGACGCCGTCGAACGCGTGGGCCAGCAGCAGCTCGCCGCGGTTGCGGAAGTTGCCGTCGACCACCATGATCCGCGGGTTGCCGGCGTTGGTCAGCATGTACAGCAGCTGCTGCTTGATCTGCTGGAACTCGCGGCTCTCGATCACGTACAGCCGGGTCTTGGGGTCGTAGCCGTAGGTGAAGAACCCGAACCGCCGGCAGAAGTCCTCGGTGAGGAACTCGTCGACGAACGTCAGGTCGTTGTAGACCTTGCGGACCTCGAAGACCTTCTCCAGGCCCTTGCCCTCGCCGGTGTCCCACTCGCGCAGCGCGACCATGTCGTCGCACTGCTCGTAGTCCTTGCCGTGGCGGCCGGTGTTCCAGCGCTGCTCGATGTCGTGGAACAGCTCGACCCCGAGCTTGTAGGGGTTGAGCGAGCCGGGGGCCATGAACACCGTCCCCGAGTGGTGGTCGGCGTAGTCGATCACGTCCGACGAGGTGGCCAGGTGGCCCGTCATCAGGCGGCTGTGCCAGAACGTCGCCCAGCCCTCGTTCATGATCTTGGTCTGGGCCTGGGGCGCGAAGTAGTACGCCTCCTCGCGCACGATGCTCAGCACGTCCAGCTGCCACGCACGCAGCGGCGCGTTCTCGATCAGGAACAGCATCACGTCGCGCTCGGGCTCGGTGGGGAAGCGGCGGGAGCGACGCTCGGCCTTCTCCTGCTCCCAGGCGGCGCGCTGCTCGGCGCGGATCCGCTCGCGCGGGTTGAGGTACTCGTCCATGTACGAGCTGTCGGTGTGGAACCGGAACTCGTCGCCGTCGCGCAGCTTGCGGACCGGGACCTCCTGGGTGTCGTCGGCGTCCAGGTCCTCCTCGGTCGGGGCCTCGAAGATCTTGCCGTCGGCGCGGCGCTTGATCCCGGGGGCGTTGCGGTCGATCAGGTTCTCGATCGACAGGCACATGTCGATGAAGTCCTCGACCCGCTCCTGGCCGTAGCGATCGATGTAGCGGCGCACGCGCGTGGCGTGGTTCGCCATCTCGTCGATCATCTTGCGGTTGGTGTGGGCGAACCACAGGTTGTTCTTGAAGAAGTCGGCGTGGGCGCAGACGTGGGCCATCACCAGCTTCTGGTCGGTCAGCGGGTTGCTGCTCATCAGGTAGCCGACCACGGGGTTGGTGTTGATCACCATCTCGTAGATCTTCTGCAACCCGTACTCGTAGCCCTTGCCCAGCTGGTGGTACTCCATGCCGAAGCGCCAGTGCGGGTAGCGCACCGGGAACCCGCCGTAGGCGGCCAGCATCGACATCTCGCGGTAGTCCAGCAGCTCGTAGACGATGGGGTAGAAGTCCAGCCCCTTGGACTTCGCCAGCTCGTCGATCTCGGCCTGCAGCTCGGCCAGCTCGGGGGGCAGCCCGGCGAGGAACTTGCGCTCGAACTTCTGTCGGCTCCAGGGCATCGCGCTACCTGCCCTTCCCGAGGAAGGCCTTGATCGCGCCGTAGATCGCCTCGCGGCCCTCGATCTCGGTCCAGATCAGCCGCTCCTCCTCGTCGAAGCTCTTCTTGAGGTCCTTGAGGAACTGGCCGCTGCCGTAGTCCGAGTCGACCTGGCCGTAGCAGAACACGTTGGACTTGGGCAGCAGCTCGGCGTTCATCAGGTCGATGCACTTCTGGGTGTCGTTGCCCGACCAGTTGTCTCCGTCGCTGAAGTGGAACGGGTAGATGTTCCACTCCTCGGCGGGGAACTCCTCGTCGATCAGCTGGTTGCACAGCACGTAGGCCGAGCTGATCAGCGTGCCGCCGCTCTCGCGGGTGTGGAAGAACGTGTCCTTGTCCACCTGGCGCGCCGCCGCGTCGTGGATGATGTAGCGGGTCTCGAGGCCCTCGTACTCGTGCTCCAGCCAGGTGTCGATCCAGAACGCCGTGGAGCGCACGATGTCCTTCTGCTCCTGCCCCATCGAGCCGCTGACGTCCATCATGTAGATCACGACCGCGTTGCGCTCGGGCAGGTGGGTCGTCTTCCAGCTGCGGTACTGCTTGTCCTCCTGGATCGGGATCACGATCGGGTTCTGGGGGTCGTAGGTCCCCGACGCGATCTGGCGCTTCAGCGCGCGCTTGTAGGTGCGCTTGAAGTGGCGCAGGCTCTCCGGCCCGACGCTGCGGATCCCGGTGTACTTGTCCTTGTCGGCCTGCAGCTTGGAGCTGCCCTTGGGCTCGATCCTGGGCAGCTCCAGCTCCTCGGCCATGATCTCGGCGAGCTCCTCGATCGTGATGTCCACCTCGAGGGTGTGGTCGCCCGGCTGGTCGCCGGCCTCGCCGCTGCCGTCGCCCTCCTCCTGGCCGACCGGGTCGCCCTCCTCGCCCTCGCCGGCGCCGACGCCCTTCTGGTCGTTCTTGCCGTAGCGGAAGCGCGGCAGGTCGATCTGCGGCAGCGGGATGCTGACCTTCTTCTTGCCCTTGCGGCCGATCAGCTCGCCGGACGACATGAACTTCTTCAGATCGCGTCGGACCCGACCGCGCACGATCTGCTTGAAGCGGTTGCGGTCGGACTCGATGTTGAGCGCCATCGCGAACCTCTCAGCCCTTCTGCTGCTCCTTGGCGTCGCCGCGGGCGAAGATCGACGCGACGTAGCTGAGGATGTCGTTGGCGCACACGTCGCAGTACCCGTAGTCCTTGACCAGGCGGCCCTTGACCACCTCGATCTTCTCCTGGGTCTGCTTGTCCACCACGTCGCTGACCAGCGACGTCAGCCGGATCGTGTCCTTCTGGTCCTCGAACAGCTTCAGCTCCAGGGCCCGCCGCAGCCGCTCGTTGCTCTTGTAGTCGAAGCCCTTCTTGTCCAGCGCGCGCGCCGCGATGAAGTTCATGATCTCGCGGCGGAAGTCGTCCTTGCGCGCCTCGGGGATGTCGATCTTCTCCTCGATCGACCGCATCAGCTGCTCGTTGGGCTCCTCGTCCTGGCCGGTGTACTTGTTCCGCACCCGCTCCTTCTGGGTGTAGGCCTTGACGTTGTCGATGTAGTTGCCGCAGAGCCGCTCGATGGCCTCCTCGTCGGCCGAGATCGCCTTCTGGACCTCGTTCTTGGCGATGCTCTCGAACTCCTTCTTGACCTCGTTGAGCAGCTCCTTGTAGCGGGTCTTGAGCTCCTCGTTGGCGATCAGCGAGTGGTGCTTGAGCCCGCTCTCGAGCTCGTTGAGCACCATGAACGGGTTGATGCAGTCCACCTCGTCCTTGACCAGCGCGTTGCTGATCTTGTCCTGGATGTAGCGCGGGCTGATGCCCTCCATCCCCTCGCGCTGGCCCTCCTTGCGCAGCTCGCGGACGTTGTCCTCGGTGTAGCCGGCCAGCGACTTGCCGTCGTACAGCTTGGCCTTCTGCATCAGCGTCAGCTGGGCCTTCTTGGGCTCCTCGAGGCGGGTCAGGATCGCCCACAGGCTGGCCATGTCCAGCGTGTGCGGGGCGATGTGCTTGGGGATCCGATCCTGCTTGTACTCCTTCTGGTAGATCTTCACCTCTTCGTGGAGCTTGGTGATGTAGGGCACGTCGATCTTGATCGTGCGGTCGCGCAGCGCCTCCATGAACTCGTTGCTCTGCAGCTTCTTGTACTCGGGCTCGTTGGTGTGCCCGATGATCACCTCGTCGATGTCGGTCTGGGCGAACTTCTTGGGCTTGATCTTGTGCTCCTGGGTGGCGCCCAGGAGATCGTACAGGAAGGCCACGTCCAGCTTGAGAATCTCGATGAACTCGATGACGCCGCGGTTGGCGATGCAGAACTCGCCGTCGAAGTTGAAGGCGCGGGGATCCGAGTCGCTGCCGTACTCGGCTA
>CAZOYV010000019.1:0-50647 GCA_964584075.1 uncultured Rickettsiales bacterium
GCCCGCCGCCCGCCTCCCCGGTCCCGCCGCCGCCCGCCGCCCCACCGGGCCCGACCCAGGTGATGCGGCTGCGCTGCGGCCCGGCCTCCTCGATCCACGCCACGACGTGCCCGTCGGCGGACACCGCGAGCTGGTCGTTGCGCAGGTTCTCGGGGAGCTTGCCCCTCACCAGCGGGCGCACGGCCTCCACCTCGCTGTTCCACGAGAAGTCGGTGGACACGGAGGTGCGCGCCCCGGTGGCCAGGTCCCAGCGGGCGTCGACCCCGAGGTCGGCGTTGAGCGTCAGCTGCAGGCCGTCGGGGGACAGCGACTCCACGCCGTGGAAGTCGTCGGGGCGCACGACGTGGCGCCGCAGCCCCTGCTGGGGGCTCCACGTCGCCAGGCCGCCGTAGAGGCCGACCAGCGCCAGCTGGCCTCCTGCCGAGACGCCCATCCCCCAGCTGGGCACCGGGCGGTCCAGGTCGGAGTCGACCTCCTGCGCGCGCAGCTCGCCGGTGCGCGCGTCGCGCACGCGGAGCCCGGTGTCGACCAGCGTCAGCGCCGTGGTCCCGTCGCGGGTCAGCGCCCCGTGGCGGGCGTAGGCGCAGTCCTTGTGAGCGCACTCCCTGCCGAACTCGCTGGTCTCGTCCCACGGCTGGGGCTCGCCGAAGCGCGCTCGCGAGGCCTGCAGCTCCGCCTCGCCGCAGGCGCCCTCGAGGTGGATCGGCGGCGCCGCCGGGGTGGCCACGGTCCAGCGCAGGATGTCGCCGTGGACGAACACGCCGACGAGCTCCCCGCCGGCGAAGCGCAGCGCCAGCGGCGCGTTGAGGTCCGGGTTGGCGCCCAGCAGGCGGCGCTCCTCGTAGGGCCACTCGAACGACAGCTCCACGGCGGTCCCGTCCTGGCGGTCGTACAGCCGCACCACCGAGTCCGAGCCCCCCAGCGCGACGTACCGCCCGTCGGCGCGGACGGCCCCGGCCACGATCCACGACGGCGAGTCCTCGAGGATGTCGTCGTGCATCGTGTCGCCACCGTGGTAGACGCGCGTGATCGTCGGCGTCTCCCCGCGGATCTCCTGGCGCCACAGCACCGTCCCGCGGCGATCGATCAGCTGCCCCTCGTGGCCCGTCGAGAGCAACACGAGCAGGTCGTCGCCGCTGCCCTCCACCGCGAGGATCGAGAAGCCCCGGTCGTGCACCTCGAGGTGGTCCGCGACCCGCGCCGCGGCGGGGTCGAGCAGCAGCAGTTGCCCGTCGTCGGTGGCGGCCAGCAGCGCGGCGCCGTCCGCCGTGGCCTCCAGGTCGACCACCCGCTGGGGCAGCCGGAGCCAGCGGGTCTCGCCCCCGTCGGGTGCCCGCAGCGCGATGCCGGTCACCGAGGCGCCGAACTCGTCGAGCCAGCGCAGCTCGACCCACAGCGCCACGGTGTCCTCGCCGACCCACACGACCCCCTGGGTCAGCGGCTCGATCGGGCGCACCCAGCGGTCGCCGGCGGCGGCGGGCGCGGCGGCGGCGCAGGCGAGCAGGGCGGCGAGGATCCAGCGGATCATCGGGCGGTCCTCCGGGGTGCCCGGGGTGGGGCCGCGATCACAACCCGTCGCGCGGCCGTTTTCTTTCCGGCGTCCCCGCTGCGGTATCCTCCACGGGCAGCGGAGGTGCCGCGATGAAGGTGATCCACCACGACCGCGCCCAGCGGATCGAACCCCAGCCCGGCTGGTCGCGGGCCAGCCTGTGCAGCGAGGACGGCGTCTCGGTGGAGTACTTCACCAAGCCGCCGGGCCACGCCTCGCCGATGCACTCCCACGCCAACGCCCAGGTCTGCATCGTGATCCGCGGCGCGATGGTCGTGCGCCTGCAGGACGGCACCGAGGAGCGGATGGAGCCCGGCAGCGCCTGCTACTTCCCGCCCGACGAGCCCCACCAGGTGGTCAACCCGCTGGACGAGGTCTCGGTGGGGATCGAGGTGTTCGTCCCGGGCCGCTCGTTCGACTTCTGGCTGGAGCGCCTGGCCCAGGGCGACTGGCCGATGGGCTGCTAGCAGTCGCTCTCCGACTTCACGAACGACCCGTCGGCGCACTCGACGTCGTACCCCAGCGCCTCGCACGAGCCGGCGTGGAACGTCCAGTCGGCGTCGTTGACCTCCTCGGCGTCCCACTCGTCGCACTCCTCCTGGGTCCAGCCCTCCTTGCACTCGTCGACGAGGCCGCCGGTGCCCTCGCACGAGCCGGTGCAGCCCGCGGCCAGGGTCAGCCCCGCCGCGGCGGTCAGGAGCGCAGCGGCGTGCAACAGGTTGCTCATGATCCGTCCTCCTCGTGCTCGCTCGATCGCGGGCCTGATCCTACCGTTTCGATTGCCGTGCGTCCCGGCAGGGAGTACACCTCGGCGCGAGAGGCAGTCGATGCGCACGTTCTTCGCCACCTGCGCACCGGGGCTCGAGGAGGTCGTCGCCGGCGAGCTCGGCGCCCTCGACGTCGAGCACGTTCGCCCCGGGCGCGGCCGCGTCACGTTCCACGGTGACCTGGCGGCGGGCTACGCGGCGTGTCTGTGGCTGCGGGCCGCCAGCCGGGTCCAGGAGCAGCTGTTCCGCGACCGCCCGGCGGGAAGCCGCCAGCAGCTGTACGACGCGGTGCGGGGCTTCGACTGGGGCCCGGTGATCGACCCGGGCTGCACCCTGGCGGTGAGCGTCTCGCAGCGGGACGGCGGCGCGGCCGATCCGCGGTTCGTGGGCCAGGTGACCAAGGACGCCATCGTCGATCAGCTGCGGGAGCGCCACGGCGACCGCCCCGACGTGGACCCGTCCGCACCGGATGTGCCCGTCCGCGTGGTGATCCGCGGTGGCAAGGCCACGGTCTCGCGGGACCTCGCCGGGGAGCCGCTGCACCGCCGCGGGTGGCGCCCGGTGCAGGTCAAGAGCCCGCTCAACGAGGCGGTCGCCGCGGGGCTGCTGGCGCTGACCGGGTGGACCGCCGAGCAGCGCCTGCTGGACCCGATGTGCGGCTCGGGCACGTTCCTCGTCGAGGCCGCCCACCGGGCCCAGGACCGGGCGCCGGGGCTGCGCCGCTCGTTCGCCTTCGAGCGCTGGCCCGACCTGGAGCGGCCGGCCTGGCAGCGGCTGCGCGACGACGCCGAGCAGCGCTTCGCGCGCGGCCGCGACGTGGCGCTGCGGATCGCCGGCGCCGACCACCACGCCGGGGCGCTGTCGATCGCCGGCCGCAGCCTGCAGGCCGCCGAGCTGAAGGGCCGCATCGAGCTGCACCGCAGCGCGCTGTCCGACGGCACGCCGCCGTGGACCCCCGAGCTGGTGGTCGCCAACCCCCCCTGGGGCGTGCGCCTCGGCGACGAGGACGTGGAGCGCGCCTGGACCGACCTGGGCCGCTTCCTCAAGGCCCACTGCGGCGGCGCCACGGCCTACCTGCTGTCCGGCGACGCCGCCCTGACCCGCCCGCTGAAGATGCGCGCGGCGCGCCGCCACCCGGTCCGCATCGGTCCGGTGGACGCGCGCTGGGTGCGCTACGAGGTGCTTCCGCCGCGCGCTAGTGCGCCTCGATCCACGCCGCGATGCGCGGCCACACCTCGTCCCGCGCGTCGTGGCCGATGATCATCTCCAGGTGCCCGTAGTCGTGGGAGAACCCCTCGGCCTCGCCGAGCAGCACCCACTGCTTGTCCGCGCTGCCCACGGCGTCGAACAGCTCGCGGCAGCCCTCGGCGGGGTCGCTGTGGTCGTCCGCCGCGGCGAACGCCAGCAGCGGCACCTCGATGGCGCGCACCCCGTCCCAGTAGCTGCGCCCCCCGCGCGTCTCCCAGCGGGGATCGCGGCCCTTCCAGCGGTAGAACGACAGCAGGTAGCCCCGCGACTCGGGCTCGGGGCCCAGGCGGAACAGCCGCGCGGGGACGCGTCCCAGCGCGGTCAGCAGCAGCCACGCCGCGGCGCGGGGCAGCGGCCGGCGCAGCCACTCGTCGCCGGCGGTGATGTTGGCGCCGAGCACCACGGCGGCGCGCACCTCGGCGGGGTCCAGCCAGCCGCCGGCCAGCGAGCCGAGGATCGCCACGCCGCCCCACGAGTGCCCGACCCAGTGGGCCGGCTGGCCGGTGTGCTCGCGCACCACCCGCTGGGCCGCCGGCAGGTCGAAGCGCAGCTGGTCCTCGGCGGTCCAGCCGCGGAACCGGGCGTCCCGCGGCGAGCGGCCGTGGCCGCGCTGCTCGAGGATCCACACGTCGAGGCCGCGGTCGAGCAGCGTCGGGCCGAGGCCGATGCCCTTGGTCGAGACCCAGAAGCTGCGCTGGCAGAACGTGCCGGCGACCAGCACCACCGGCGGCCCGGGCTCGCCGTCCGCCTCGAGGCGGGTCAGCGCGATCTCCACCTGGTCGCCGGTGCGGGTGCGGTGGATCGTGGCGCGGATCGGGCCGATCGAGTCGGGCTCCATCCTGGTTCCCCTCTCACTCGCGCGGCGGCCGCCTCTTCTTCCGCCGGACCACGACCAGCAACACCGCCGCCGCGCCGATCAGCAGCAGCAGCAACAGCAGCACGACGGCGAGGCCGATGGCGATGCCTGCGGTCGGGAGCCCCGGAGCACCGCCGCCCCCCGCCGATATCCGCGACACGCAGCGCAGCTCGGTGACGCAGGTCGCCCCCGGCGGGCACGCTCCGTCCTCCGGACAGATCGTCACGGCGTGATCCACCGTCAGCGGGCCGCCCCGGCTGTAGCCCTGGATCGGCTCGACGCACAGCGGCTGCTCGATGCACACCTCGCCCTGCTCGCAGTCGCCGTTGCCGCGACAGGTGCCGGGCCGGCAGTACTCCCCGGCGTGGGACGAGCTGGGGACCGCCCCGGGGGGGCAGCGGGCCGGGGGCGGGCCGATCGCGTCGGCGAGCGCCGTGGCCGGAGCCCCGAGGATGCCCGCGAACAGAGCAACGGCGAGCCATCGATGGGTTCGGCGGCGCATCGTCAGTCCTCCCCGGGGAGCGCCAGGACCCAGCCCCGCCAGCGCTGTTCCAGCGCCTCGAGGTCCCGCGCTCCGTGCACCGCGAGCAGCGTGCGCGCGCCATCGGGGTCCGCGGGCAGAGCGGCTCGCAGCTGGTGGTGGAACGACCGTAACAGATCGAGTTCCTGGAGGTGCTGGCAGAGGGACCTCGCCATCGCCACGTGCAGCGCCGCTCCTGGACCGTGGAAGGTGGGGCCGTCCATCGCCAGCAGCGCCGCCAGAGGCGGGGCGGTGCCCTCCTGCAGGGCGACCCCCAGCCCCGGGGGGCGTCCGTCGGAGAGCCCGACGAGGTGATCGCCGCGCAGCTCGCTGGCCCCCAGCAGCGTCCCCAACCCCTCGTCGTACCAGACCGGACATCCCGGCAGATCGGCGCGCACGTAGGCGTGGACCAGGTAGTGCAGCGGCGCGGTCTCGCCGGCCGAGAGCGTGGCGACGACGGTGTGGTCGGCCACCGAGTAGTAGCCGTCGCGATCGGGATCGTGGTGGGCGACGACCTCGGGGGCGAGGCGCTCTCGGGCCTCGTCGTCGGCGAACAACCAGAGCTGCAGGCCGTCCGCGGGCTCGGCCACGAACAGGTCCGTGCGCAGCGAGGCCAGCGCGGGTCCCAGCGTCGTGGCGAAGGTGGCCTCGACCTCGGCCGCGGTCCCCTCGGCGTGGATCCTCAGGGGCGGTTGCTCCACCACCGCGTAGCCGTCCAGGGGGTCGCGTGCGGGTCCCTCCGGTGCGGACCGCTTGCAACCGGCGGACGCCGCGACGAGGGCGACCGCGACGAGCAGGGCCTCCCCGGCGTGGTTCACGGCGTGGTCCACGGCGCCCCGGTCACGGCATCGACAGCGCGGTGAAGTCGATGCCGTCGAGGAACGGATCGCCCGGCGCCGCGGCGGTGAACGTCCCGCCCCCGGCGGTCGCCACCCCGGTCAGGATCGTGGTCGCCGCGGCGATCTCGGCCGCGAAGTCGAACACCCCGCCGCAGGCGGCCTCCATGGCCGGGACGGGGGCGTTGACGTGCAGGGTGTGGACCGCCACGTCGCCCACCCCGGGGGTGGTCTCGAGGCCGGCCATCGCGGCCGCGTGGGCCTCGAGCTGGTAGGGCTGGTTGTAGTCGGGGCAGTTGCCGCCGATGTCGACGTACACGCCGGGGGGTACCTGGCTGGTGTCGTTGCAGAACGGGTACAGCTCGACGTCCTCGCAGCCTTCCGTGCACACCGGCTCGGGCGAGAAGTGGGTGATCACGACCACGACGTAGCGGGTGTAGGGCAGCTCGGAGGGGTCCAGCGTGGGGTGGTCGGCCTCCAGCAGCGCCAGCCCGGTGGCCAGGCCCCCCTGCAGGTCCGAGGCCGGCTCCATCGACGCCGTCGTCCACAGCGCATCCAGGTCCGCGACGGTGGTGGTCATCGCCTGCTCGCTCACCGCGGCGCCGTACAGCACGTGGCCGATGGACACGGTCGGCTCGGCGAGCAGCCCCTGGACGCGCTGCTCGATCACCGCGAGCCGCTCGGCGGCCGGGTCCGCGCACTGCCAGCTCGAGCTGGCGTCGAGGACGAACAGCACCCGGACCGGGCCGGGCGTGCCGGTGGTGTCGTCGTCGCCGGCGGTGTCGTCGTCGCCGGCGGTGTCGTCGTCGCCGCCGTCGTCGTCGTCCGCGTCGTCGTCGCCGCTGTCGTCGTCGGCCGCGTCGTCGTCCGCGTCGTCGTCGTCCTGGGTGTCCGGGCAGCCCCACAGCAGGGCCCCCGCCAGCAGTGCCAGCAGGCACCACGTCGGTGTGTGGTGGGTCATGGTTGGTTCCTCCCCTGGTCGTCCGGATCCCAGGATCGCAGATCGGGGGGGACAGGCCAACCTGGGGGCTACCAGCGACCGACCAGTGCCAGGCCGGTGGGGGAGGGGGCGAGGGCGAGCGAGACGCGTGGCTCCTCCTCGCGGAGCAGCGAGCCGGCGGCCAGCTCCACGAAGCCGGCGACCAGCGACCCGAGCCCGAACATCAGGTGGATCGTGGCCGAGGTGGTCAGCAGCTCCCCCGTGGTCCCGCCGATCTCGAGCGAGTCGAGGACGCCGAACATCACGCCGCCGACGACGGCGCCCGCGGCGCCCATCGCCGCGTCGAGCATCCCCGCGGAGAGCAGCAGCGTGGAGCGGCGGATCGGGGCGCGGTCGAGGATCAGCCCGGCGCGCACGATCCACAGCCCGGCCTGCGCCCCGTAGAACGCGGTCTCCGTGATGTGGGCCGCGATGGCGGCGTTGGCCAGCGTGTCGTGGGTCGAGTCGTCCGCGAACAGCGCCCGCTGCTGGTACAGCGAGTGGGCCGACAGGACGTGGGAGACCACGCCCGGGGCCTGCAGCCCCGAGGCCAGGAAGCACCCCATCGGGGCCAGGTCGTCCGCGTCCGAGCGGGCCGCCGCCGGGGCGGCCAGGGCGAGACATAGCAGAAGCGCGCTGATCATCGTGCAAGGTCGTCGTCGCACGATTCCCTCCTCTCGTGCCTCCCTCTGACCCGGCCAAACCCGTCCGGCACGGAACGATTCCGGGCGAATCGGTGCCCGGGGGGCTGGCGTCGGCGTCGCTGGCGTGCGCGCGGAGCGCGGGGGAATCCTGGCGTGCGCGCGGAGCGCGGGGGGATCAGCGCGGGGGGATCAGCGCGGGGGGATCAGGGCTGGTACGTCACGCGCAGGTTCGAGTAGATCGGCCCGACCTGGCCGCCGTAGACGTTGTCCTTGCCGACGAAGATGAAGGTCAGCGGCTCGATCCGTCCGTCGAACGGCAGCGTGTGCAGGTGGCTGTTGTCCAGGTAGATGTCGATGTCGACGGCGTCCCACTCGACCTTCCAGGTGTGCACGTCGGCGGGGTCCCAGGTGGCGCTCTCGATCAGCCGCACCTCCTCGCGGGAGTCGCCGCCGATGGGCGCCGCGAGGAACTTGATGCCCGTGGAGTAGTTGGTCCCGGTGCGGATGTTCCACCACGCCTCGGTGGTCTGGAACACCGCCTGGCTGCCGTCGTCGGTGGTGTACATGTTGATGACCTGGTGCTTGGGGCCCGAGTACTGCGTGACCGGGTCGAAGTTGGTCACGTCGATCTCGAACGTGCCGTCGCCCCAGATCGGCGCCGCGAGCTCGAGCAGCAGCTGGTCCTGGCTGCCGGTGGTCTGCCAGCCCGCGCCGGTGAACGAGCCGCCGCTGACCCACTTGTCGGCGAACCCGGGCTGCAGCGTGGCGTCGAGCAGCGAGTCGGTGAAGGTCTGGATCGGGCAGTCGACGGTGACCGTCTCGGCCGCGGTCTCGCCGAACCAGTGGACCCCCTCGCGGACCATCCGCCAGTCGGTGACGTAGTCGCTGGCCGACGCAGGCGCCACGAGCTCGAACGAGAACAGGTGGCTGTCCCCCGGGGCGACCGTGACGCCCTCGGGGAGCCAGACCCGGATATCCCCGGTGATGAACGGGTCCTCGTCGTCCACCGCGCCGAGCTTGTAGCCGTCGTCGCGGGTCCAGCTCGCCCAGCCCGTGTTGCGCATCTCGACGTAGGCCGGGAAGGTGTCGCCGCAGTCCATCGCGGTGGGCAGGTGGACCGAGACCACCTCGGCGGCGTCCTCCTCGGTGGGGGTGCTGTCGTCGTCCCCCCCGGAGTCGTCGTCCGCGCCGTCGTCGTCCGCCCCGTCGTCGTCGGCCGCGTCGTCGTCCGCCCCGTCGTCGTCGGCCGCGTCGTCGTCCGCGGCGTCGTCGTCGTACGTCGCCGCACAGCCGGCGATCCAGGACAGCGCGCCCACCAGGGCCGCGCCGCCCAGCAGCTGGAACCATCGAGTCTTCACGGGACGCCTCCCCTCGCGCACGCCTCCGGCCGGGGACCATTGTAGGACGCCGCCGCGCCCGCAGACAGGAGAACGCGACCGCGATCAGCAGCCCCATCGCCGGAGCGCACCCGGGTCCGCGGCTCGCCGAGCAGGCGCAGCCCCCGGCCGGGTCCCCCACCGGCGGCCCGCCGCCGTCGTCGTCGCTGGCGTCGTCGTCCGCGCCGTCGTCGTCGTCGCCCGACCCGGGCTCGACCACCTCCACCGCGACCACCATCGCGTCCTCGGCCGGACCGCCGCCCAGCGGCGGATCGGCGAACCACGTCACGCCCTCCTGGACCAGGCCGAAGGCCTGCGAGATCTCGCCGAGCTCGCCGGCGCTCAAGGTCAGCTCGAAGCGGCCGATCTCCCCGGGTGCGACCGCGGCCGAGACGGTGGCGGCGCGGGTCTCGCTCTCCCACGAGGCGTCGGCCAGCGGGGACGGTGTGTCCCGCGGCACCGGCGCGAGCTTGGTGACCCCCGGCTCCCAGGGGTCCAGCCCCGTGTTGCGCAGCTCGAACCAGCCGTCGGCGGTGTCGCCGGGTGCCAGCTCGAGGGCCTCGCCGGTCGGGTCGGGGAACGAGCTGCCGACCAGCTCGCCCTGGAACAACTCGGTGGCGCACCAGGCGTCGCCGAAGGCGTCGACGCAGGCGGCCCCGTAGAACGCGCAGTCGCCCTCGCCGTAGACGCCGTCGGTGCACATCGCGATGTGGGTCGCGTCCAGGCAGAACGCGTTCTGGCCCCCGTTGACGCAGGCCGGGTCGACGCAGTAGGCGAAGTCCCCCTGCTGCTCGCAGGTCAGCCCGTAGGTTGCGCAGTCCCCCTCGCCCAGGTAGCGCCCCCCCTCGCACGTGGCGACGCGGGTGGCGTCGAGGCAGTACTTGCCGTTGGCGATGCCGGCGCACTCGGCCGCCGTGCCGGCGTCGTTGATCATCACGCCCCAGTGGTTGGAGACCACCCGCTCCCAGCCGTCCGAGGGGTTGTTCTCGATCACGCCGTCGATCACCATCGTGCTGCTGCCGCCGCCGTCGATGTTCATCGCGTCGTACGCGCCGAGCTCCCCGAGCAGTGCGGCCATGCCGTTGATCGTCTTGCCCACGGAGATCGGCGTGCGGCCGTCCACCACCACGAGGTACAGCGTCTGGCCGTCCTCGCTGATCCCCACCGCGGTGCGCGGGTGCCGGTCCGTGTCGTAGAACGCACCCGGATAGGCCTGGACCGCCCCGTCGATCACCAGCAGGTCCTGCATGCCGCCGACCACGTTCCACCACCGCGGGGTCCAGGGGGCGACGTGGCCCCAGGGATCGAACCAGCACTCCTTGGTGACGTTGCAGGCCATGAACGACCACTCGTAGGGGTCGGTGCTGCCGGTCCAGATCCAGCCGGCCCCGGCGGCCAGCCCCACCGGGTAGTAGTCCGCGTAGTCGAACAGGTCGCCGTTGACCGCGACGGTCGCGCCGACCAGCGACGCGAAGCTCGACGTGGTCCGCTGCCGCTCCTCCTCCTTGGTGGCCCGTAGGTAGATCTCGGGCCGGGACAGATCGACGGTCACCACGTGGATCTCGTTGGGCTCGGCGGTGGTGCGGAACAGGTGGTCGACCCCCGGCGCGACGCTGGTCCAGGTGTCGGTGGCGAGGGCGGGGTGGGGGAGCAGGGCCGCCGCGGCGAGTACCAGGATTCCGTGCAGCCGTCGAAGCGCCATGCCCTGGTCCCCGTTGCGATCGCCCCTCCAGCGTATCACCCCGGCTGGCCAGGGCCGGGGCGACCCCCTATCATGGCTCCCCACTGAATGATCATTCACCGCCCCACCCAGGCGAAGGGATCCACGACATGTTGCTGCTCAACCCCAAGAAGCACGTCCGTGCCTACCCCGACGAGGCGTCGCGCCAGATCATGCTCGACACGATCCAGTTCTTCGAGGACAAGGGCCGCGGCAAGCTCAAGAAGGACGACCACGAGCGCACCTGGTACGCCGACTTCCTGCAGTTCCAGCGGGAGAAGCGGCTGTTCGCCCGGCTGCTGACCCCCGCCCCGTACGGCGGCGGCGATCCCGAGCGCCGCTGGGACACCTTCCGCAACTGCGAGTTCAACGAGATCCTGGGGTTCTACGGGCTGTGCTACTGGTACACCTGGCAGGTCTCGATCCTCGGCCTCGGGCCGATCTGGATCAGCGACAACGAGGCGGTCAAGCAGCGCACCGCGGGGCTGCTCGAGGACGGCGGGATCTTCGGCTTCGGGCTGAGCGAGAAGGAGCACGGCGCCGACATCTACTCCACCGAGATGCGGCTGACCCCGCAGCCCGGCGGCGACTACCTGGCCAACGGCCGCAAGTACTACATCGGCAACGGCAACGAGGCGGCGCTGGTCTCGACGCTGGGCAAGATCCTCGCGCCGGGCCAGGAGGAGACCGACAAGTACGCGCACTTCGCGTTCTTCGTCGTGGGGTCGAAGCACGGCCGCTACGAGGTGATCAAGAACGTGGTCAACAGCCAGTCGTTCGTCGCCGAGTACGGGCTGAACGACTACCCCATCGAGGAGGGGGACATCCTGGCCAAGGGCCGCGACGCCTGGGACATGGCGCTCAACACGGTCAACATCGGCAAGTACAACCTGGGCTGGGCCTCGATCGGGATCTGCACCCACGCGCTGTACGAGGCGATCCACCACGCCGCCAACCGCAACCTGTACGGCAAGTACGTCACCGACTTCCCCCACGTGCGGCAGCTGTTCGTCGACGCCTACACCCGGCTGGTGGCGATGAAGGCGTTCGCGCTGCGCACCTCGGACTACATCCGCACCGCGTCCGCCGAGGACCGCCGCTACCTGCTGTACACCCCGATGGTCAAGATGAAGGTCACCACCCAGGGCGAGGAGGTGATCGACGCCCTGTGGGACGTGATCGCGGCCAAGGGCTTCGAGAAGGACATGTACTTCGAGATGGCCGCCCGCGACATCCGCGCGCTGCCCAAGCTCGAGGGCACCGTGCACGTCAACATGGCGCTGATCATCAAGTTCATGCGCAACTACTTCTTCATGCCCGGGGAGTTCCCCGAGATCCCCGAGGTCAGCGAGCCGCGCAACGACGACTTCCTGTTCGAGCAGGGGGCCACCAAGGGGCTGGGGAACATCCAGTTCCACGACTACGACCTGGCCTACGACAGCGTCGACCTGCCCAACGTCGCGCTGTTCAAGGAGCAGATCGGCGTGCTCAAGGCGTTCCTGATCGCCTCGGCCACCGACGCCGCCGCGGCCAAGGAGCAGGCCAAGGACATGGACTTCCTGCTCGTCCTCGGGGAGCTGTTCACGCTGGTGGCCTACGGCCAGGGGATCATCGAGTTCCGCAACCTGCACCAGGGCGAGATCAGCGATGATCTGCTGGACCAGATCTTCGACTTCCTGGTCCGCGACTTCACCAAGTTCGCGATGCAGATGTACGCCAAGCCCCAGTCCACCGAGGCGCAGATGGAGCTGTGCCTGAAGATGGTCCGCAAGCCGGCCGGCGACCCCCAGCGCTACGCGCGGATCTGGGACGAGGTCTACGGCCTGCGCGACGCCTACACGATGAACGACTGAGCGGGCGCGCGCCCGGAGGGGGGCGCGTCGACGCCGATCGCTGCTAGGTTGTGGGGACGCTCGGGCACCCGGGCGACGGAGCGGCGAGAGCATGGACTACACCCAGATCGAGTACGAGGCCCACGGCGACATCCGCGTGATCCGGTTCAACCGGCCCGAGGTGATGAACTGCCTCGGGGCCACCAGCCACCGGGAGCTGGTGCACGCCTTCGGGCGGTTCCGCGACGGGGACGCCAAGGTGGCGATCGTCACCGGGGCGGGGCCGGACGCGTTCTGCGCCGGCGGTGACCTGAAGGATCCGCCGGTGGACCCCGATCCGGAGGAGGTCGCCGCCCACGGGCGCGGCGAGCGGGACGGGATCCTGGGGCCCACGCGCTGGACCGATATCCACAAGCCGATCATCGCCGCCGTGAACGGCGTGGCCTACGCCGGCGGGCTGGAGTGGGCCTGCTTCGCCGACATCCGGATCGCCGAGGAGCACGCCAGCTTCGGCGTCACCTGCCGGCGGTGGAACATCGGGCTCGGCGACGGGGGGACCCAGCGGCTGCCGCGGATCGTGGGGATGGGCCGGGCAATGGAGCTGATCCTCACCGGGCGCGTGATCGACGCCCGCGAGGCGGAGCGCATCGGGCTGGTCAACCGCGTGGTGCCGCGGGGCGAGAGCCTGGCCGCGGCGATGGAGCTCGCCGAATTCCTGTGCACCCTGCCCCAGCCGGCGATGCGCACCGACAAGGAGGCGGCGGTGCGCGGCTTCGGGCGGCCGCTGGACGAGGGCCTGACCATCGAGGCGCAGTGCTTCTTCCGCTCGATCTTCGCCCCGGAGACGGCCGAGGGGCTGCGGCAGTTCAACGAGCGCGACCACCCCGATCGACGGAGCGCCAGCCCGGCGAAGACCCCGGGCCTGGTGCGCCGCGAGGAGGACTGAGCGATGTCGGAGCTGCGCGATCGGGCCATCGCCGGGGTCCGCCCGGGGGACCGGTTCTCGGTGACCCGGACGTTCACCCGCGAGGACACGCTGCGCTTCGGCGAGCTGACCCGCGACTACAACCCCGTCCACTACGAGCGCGACTTCGCGGCGGCCAAGGGCTTCCCGACGCCGATCCTGCACGGCCTGCTGACCGGCTCGATGATCTGCGAGATCGGCGGGCAGCTGGCGTGGCTCGCGTCGTCGATGTCGTTCACCTTCCGCCGGCCGGTGTTCTTCGGCGACACGATCACCTGCACGATCACGATCGAGACCGTCGAGGAGTCCGGGCACTCGACGTCCGCCGCGGCGTTCACCAACCAGGACGGCGAGGTGGTGGTCGAGGCGACGCTGGCCGGACGGCTGCCGACCGCCGGGGACCGTGACGTGCTCGCCGCCATCGTGGAGCGCGGCGATCCGACCAACGCGCTGCGCGACGAGCACCGCGAGGACGATCCCGGCGGCGTCCGGATCCGCCCCGCCGTGCCCGCCGACCTGCCGGCGCTCGTGGCGCTGTCCCACCGCACGATCAGCGCCTCGTACCGCTCGGTGCTGGGCGACGCCAGCGTCGACGGCTACCTGGCCAGCGGCGAGGTGGAGCGCTTCGTGGAGTTCAACCTGCCCCACTGCCAGGCGCTGGTCGCCGACGGCGAGGTCGCCGGCTACGCCGTGGCCCACGGCCCGCGGATCGAGCTGATGATGGTCGACGAGCGCCGCCACCGCCGGGGTCTGGGGACCCGGCTGCTGCGTTTCATGGAACAGCGCCTGTTCGACGAGCACGAGGAGCTGACGGTGGAGAGCTTCAGCGACAACGAGCAGGCCACGCGGTTCTACCGCAAGAACGGCTGGGCCGAGCGCGAGGCGCTGCCCGAGGGCGCCGCCGGCGGGGCCAAGGTGCTGTTCGTCAAGCGGCGCTGAGGGGTGCGGCGCCCATGGATCGACGGACCCGGGTGTCGTGCAGATGGCGAGCCAACTCCTGTCCTCTGTAATCTCCGCAGCCTGGACGAGTGGTGGCGGAGACGTGTCGGAATCGAACCCAGGGGTTGGGGGGGAGCCCGTCGCCTCTCGAGCGTGCCATTACCGCCGGGAGCGGGTGGGCTCTGGTGGAAGGTAATTCTGGGAGAACCGTGGCTGCACGGCGGGTACGCCCACCAGAGCGGGAACAACTCGGGGGATGTGCCCTCATCCTCGGAGTTGGTCCCGGATATCGTGACTAACTTGGGGGATGTGCCCTCATCCTCGGAGTTGGTCCCGGATATCGTGACTAACTCGGGGGATGTGCCCTCATCCTCGGAGTTGGTCCCGCTCTGTGTCTCACAACGACCTTCCACCAGAGCCCACCCGCTCCCGGGACGGCCCCCGCTCCCGGTCGGCCTCCGTCGCCCACCCACCGAACGCCATTACCGCCGGGAGCGGGTCAAGGCTGGGCGCGGCGCGCAGCGGCGCGACCACGAGGAGGGCGAAGCCCGACGAGCTGGGCCTTGAGGCGCTCCCGGCGGTAATGGCACGCTCGAGAGGCGACGGGCTCCCCCCCAACCCCTGGGTTCGATTCCGACACGTCTCCGCCAAGAGCCACGTAGGTTCGCTGCCGGGGATTGACTGTCGTCCATCCCCGCCCGACCCTTCAGCCCGGGATCGGCACCGATGTCGACAGATCGCGCTCGGCGCAGCGGCCGTCCTCGCAGACGGCCTGCACCGCCCGCGGACCGCAGTGGAAGTCCAGTCCGCATTCGTTGCGGATCTGCGTGTACAGCTCGTAGAGCGCATCGGCGCTGGCGGCGTCGACGACCCGGCCGCAGCCGCCGCCGTCGATGCCGCCGGGGGCGGTGCCGCAGTCGTCGTCGCTGCGGCACGTCCCGGGGGCCTGCTCCAGGGTGGCGCGGAACTGGTCCTTGAGCGCCGCGCAGTGGGCCTCGGCGGCGTCGGGCGTGGTGGACTCCGACCCGGCGGGGGTGGTCGCCGTCGTCGGGACCTCGTCCGCGGGCGCCCCGGCGCTCTGCCCCGTGGCGAGGACCTTGCAGCCGGCGATCAGGCCCAGGCTGGCCAGCAGCCCCACGAGCGCGATCCGCGCCCTGCATCCCGTCCCCCGAGTGGTGCCGTCGTTCATCTCGTTTTCCTCCCCTCGTCGCGATGGACCCGGTCCCAGCGGCGCTGCTCGCGGCGGCGGGTGGTCTCGAACTTGCGCGGCTCGTCGAGGGCCGCCTCGCGGCGCCGCCCCGTCCGCGGGTCGTGCCAGCCCAGCCGCAGGGCCCACAGGAACAACCCCGAACCCCGCAGGATCTGCCCCTCGATGCCGTACAGGTCGTCCCCCAGCACCGGGTGGCCCAGGCCGGCGAGGTGGCGGCGCAGCTGGTGGGTGCGGCCGGTGCGGGGGTGGAGCGCCACCGTGGTCAGCCAGCCGCTGTGCAGGCTGCGGACGTGGTCGAGCGCGCGGTACCCGGTGACGGCCTCGCGTCCCTCCACCGGATCGTCCACCACGCCCTCGGCGTCGAGGCGCCCGACCGCCAGGGCGCGGTACCGCTTGTCGATCCGGCGTGCCTCGAACTGGCGGCCCAGGTCCACCGCCGCCGCCGCGGTCTTGGCCACCAGCAGCAGCCCGCCGGTGCGGCGATCGAGGCGGTGCACCGGGCGGGGCCAGGCCAGCGCGTCGGGGGCGGAGGAGGGGGCCAGGTTGTGCGGCAGCGCGTGCTCCAGCGTGCGGTGGGCGTTGCCGCTGGTGGGCAGCCCCGGGGGCTTGACCACCACGGCATGGACGGCGTCCTCGAACACCAGCGTCAGGGCGCGCTCGAACACCTTCGGCCGCGGCAGCGCGGCCTCGACGAGCTCGATCACGTCCCCGGGGCGCACCAGCCGGCTGGGCTCGGCCGCGTGCCCGTCGACCCGCAGCCCGCCGCGGCGCGCCAGCTTGTGGGCACCCTTGACCGAGGCCAGCACCGCGAACGCCCCGGCGGCGTAGCGGTCCAGCCGGGTCGGCGCCACGCCCGCGGGGACCTCGTGCCGGGTGACGGTCTCCATCGAGGCGGATTCTATCTCGCCGCCGATCGTGCCGCCGGCCGCCGGTTGGACTACCCTGGGGCGCGACGGGAGGCGCGGATGCCCGCGGAGGAGCGAGACCCCTTGCTGCACGCGACCCTCGAGGTCGGCGGCCACCACTTCCCCGGGCTGTGGGCCACGCTGCTGCCCGAGGAGTTCGCGTGGCTGATCCCCCCGCGCGAGCGCCGCGCCACCTGCGCGGAGTGCTACGAGGTCGCGATCGGCGAGTACCACCCGGCCACGGCGTGCTGCACGTACCTGCCCCAGCTGTCCAACTACACCGTCGGCCTGGCGCTGATGGATCCGGATGCGCGGGACGTGATCCGCCCGCAGATCGCGCTGTACGGGCTGCCGCCGCAGCTGGCCGGCTCCCCGGCCCGCTACCGCTGGTCGATCACGACCTACCACCACGACCGCTTCGGCAAGGACCCCGAGGGGATCTGCCCGTTCCTCGATCGCGACGCCCCGCAGTGCCGCATCTACCCGTACCGCAACTCGGTGTGCTCGACGTTCTTCTGCGTCCACGACCACGGCAACGCCGGCGCCGAGTTCTGGGAGCGGCTGCAGCAGCTCGCGGCCCACCTCGAGGTCGCGCTGGGCCAGTGGGCGATGGACCAGCTGGGCTTCGGCCACGACTTCTACCTGGCGCGCCTGGACGCGCTGGCGGACCACGTCGAGGCCTGCACCGACCCCGAGACCGGGGGCTGGTCGGCGTTCGCCCGCGAGCAGCTGTGGGGCGAGTACCTCGGCCGCGAGGAGGAGTTCTACCTGCGCTGCGCGGAGCAGGTGATCGAGCACCGCGACGAGCTGTTCGAGCGGGCCAGCGAGACTCCCGTGCGCCACGCGATGGCGTTCGAGCGCGCCGTCCGGGCCTGGATGCCCGCGGAGGTCCGCGGCGACATCCCGCCGCTGCCCGAGGGGGAGGGGGCCAGCGAGCCGATCCCGAGCCTGTGGTACAAGGTCCAGCTCGCCCAGCGCAACCTGTGGCGGCTGCCGTTCGGCGAGGCCGCGGTGCGGTTCTCGGCCGACGCGATGCTGGCGCCCAACCGGCGGGACGACCTCGTCTCGCAGGTCGACGGAGACCGCGACTTCGTCGTCGTGCTCAGGAAGATCCGCTGGTTCGTCACCGCCGCGGAGGCCGCCGCGCTGCGCCGGTTCGACGAGCCCCAGGTGTTCGGCGAGGCGCTGCTCGAGGACCCGGCGATCGCCGCGCTGCCCAACCCCCGCGAGTTCCTCGCGATGATGCTGCGCCGGGCGATCCTGGTGCCGGTGGCGTGAGGCCGCTCACCAGTCCACCAGCGGCGACGCGTAGTAGTCCACGCCCCAGGACGTCATCCGCGGCCCGTGCGCGGCCAGCCGCGCGCGGTACTCCTCCCAGCCGCGGCCCCCGGCCGGGGACCAGCCGATCTCGGCGTGGCCCAGCAGCCGCGGGAAGACCAGGAACTCGACGTCGTCGATGTGATCGACGGTCTCGGTCCACAGCGGGGCCTCGACGCCGGCCACGTCGTCCTCGGCGAGGCCCTCGGGGATCGGGTCCCACTCGTAGCCGTCGCGGGTGTCGGTCGGGCCGGCCCACATCGTGCCGACGTGGGAGTCCAGGTCGTAGATCATGTCCAGGTAGGCGTGCTCCGCGGGCGACGCGATCACCTGGGCTCCCTGGGCCGCCGCGGCCTGGGCGAACGCCGCCTCGCGCCAGTACTGGGCCACCACCGGGGCCTGCAGCGGCGCGGTGCCGATCTCGTCCCAGCCGACCATCGTCTTGTCCAGCCCCGTGACGATCGCCTGCACGTCGGCGAGGAACGCGGCGTAGTCCTCGGGAGGGGTCTCGTGGGCCTCGTCGCCGCCGACGTGGAGGTACGGCCCCGGCGTGATCGCCGCCACCTCGCCGAGCACGTCGGCGACGAACTGCATCGTCACCGGGCCGTCGAGCCACAGCGCGCTGAAGCCCACGCCGACGCCGGTGAACGGCTCGGCGGGGACGCCGTCGGGGTTGAGCTCGCCGTACGAGGCCAGCGCGGCGTTGCAGTGGCCGGGCATGTCGATCTCGGGGACCACCGTGACGTGGCGCGCCGCGGCGTACTCCACGATCGCGGTGTAGTCCTGTTTCGTGTAATAGCCGCCCTCGCCGCCGCCGACCGCGGTGGCGCCGCCGATCAGGGCCAGGTCGGGCCACGCCTCGATCTCGATCCGCCAGCCCTGGTCGTCGGTCAGGTGCAGGTGGAAGCGGTTGAGCTTGTAGTGCGCCGCGACGTCGATCAGCCCGATCACCTCCTCGGCGGTGAAGAAGTGCCGCGCGACGTCGAGCATCACGCCGCGCCAGGCGAAGCGCGGCCGGTCCTCGATGGTGACCATCGGGATCCGCCACGCGACATCGCCCTGGACGTCGGTCGCCTCGATCTCCGGCGGCAGCAGCTGGCGCAGCGTCTGGCAGCCGTAGAACACCCCCGCCGCGGTCGCCGCGCGCACGGTGGCGACCCGGTCGTCGACGACCAGCTCGTAGCCCTCGGCACCGAGCCCGGCGAGGTCCTCGTCGAGCACCAGGGCGAGGTCCCCGGCGGCGGGATCCCCGCCCACCACCTCCAGCGGGTACCCCGTGGAGCGCCGCAACACGCCGGCGAGCAGCTCGGCCTCGGCGAGCACGTCGCCCTGCACGGCGATGCGCGTGTCCTCGTCGAGGATCAGGTGACCGGTGTCGCCCGCGGTGGACGCCGGCAGCGGGATCACGGCCAGCGGCCCGATCGGCTCGTCGTCGATCTCGGGGCCGCATCCCAGCATCGTCAGGGCGATCCACGGGACCCACCACCACGCTCGCTGCGTCATCGCGCGCCTCCCACGACCTCCGTCTATAGCGGCTCGCGGCGTGCCGGTCCACCGGCGTCAGGTTCTCGCCAACACTGGTCGCCGCAGCGGCCGATGCGTAGCGATCCGGGAGGAGACGCGTTTCACTGGGGAGGAGCGCCGGGTGGACGTCGTGAGGATCCGTGCAACCCGTTCCGCCGCGATCACCGCCGTGGTCGCGGCCACGGGGTGGCTCGCCTGGGAGGCGGTGGCGACCCTCGCGGTGTACGGTACCGAGAAGCACTTCGCCGAGCACGTGCTGGCGCCGACGCTGCCGCTGGAGCAGCGCGGGGTCGAGGTCTGGGTCTGGGGCGAGGACGAGTGGGAGGCGGTGCTGCTCACCGACCCGCCGGTCCACGGCGACCCGCGCCTCGACGCCCTGCCGCCGGCGCTGCCCGGCCACGTGTTCTCCCGCGCCCACGAGATCGACGTGGACGCCTTCACCTTCGTCTACGAGCCGCCGTTCCTGCTGATCGGGGAGGAGCAGCCGATCCTGGTGCGGGCCCGCGCCGAGCGCACGATCCGGCCCACCTCGGCGTGGCTGATGGAGGAGTACTTCGAGGTCGCCCCCGAGCCGTTCGTCGACGTCTGGCTCTACGCCGACCGCGCCAGCTACCTGGACCACACCCGCTACGTCGCCGGCGACGCCCCGCGCGAGGCGTGGGGGTTCTACTCGGGGGCGCTGCGCGCGATCCACCTCGACGCCAGCCACGGCAGCCCGGTGGTGCGCCACGAGATCGTCCACGCCCACCTGGACGCCGACTGCCCCGGCTGCCCGGTGTGGTTCGACGAGGGGCTGGCCACGCTGTACGAGACGACCCGCCGCGTCGACGACCGGGTGCTCGGCACCCACAACGGGCGCCTCGAGACGATCCAGGTGGCGATCTGGTTCGACCGCACCCCCGGCCTCGGGACGCTGACGGGGCTGGGCGCCGACGAGTTCTACGGCGAGGGCTCGCTGTTGCATTACGCCCAGGCCCGCTACGTGTGCTTCTACCTGCAGCAGCAGGAGCTGCTGGCGCCCTACTACCACCGGCTGCGCGACGGCCTGGCCGAGGACCCCAGCGGCCACGCGATCCTGGCCGAGCTCGTCGGCCACGCGGACATGGACCACTTCCAGCCGGTCTGGGAGGGGTACGTGGCGAGCCTCCGCAGCCCCGGGGTGGCGAGCTTCCGGCCCCGCTGACCGTCCCCTGGCTCAGGGGAGCGCGCCGATCTCGGACTCGAGCACCTCGATCCACGCGTGGAACCGCGACTCCTCGGTCAGCCGGCCTGCGTCGCGCTCGCGCTGGAGGATCGCCAGCGCCTCGGTGAAGCGCTCGCGGGCCCGCTCGGCGCGGCCCGCCTCCAGCTCGGCCTGGCCGCACTTGTAGGTCGCGACCACCACGTCGGTGTGGGAGATCAGGTTGTCGGGCGCCGCCTCCACGTTGGCCACGGCCAGCTCGAGGCTGCGCTGGTAGGCGGCCAGCGCCGCGTCGACGCGGCCCTCCTCGAGATCCAGATCCCCGATGCGCTGGACCAGGACCGCGAGGTCGCGACGGCTCTCGGCGTTCTCCGGGTTGAGGCCCAGCAGCAGCTCGGCCGTCGCGGAGGCCGCCAGGTACGCCTCGCGGGCCTCGGCGGGGCGCTCCAGGTCGCGCAGCAGCAGATCCCCCAGCCGCCAGGTGGTCACCAGCAGGTCCCGCTGCAGGGAGCCGTTGGTCGAGTCCGCGAGGACCAGCTCCTGCTGGTAGGCGCGGCTGCTCCGGAAGCCCTCGAGCGCCACCTCGGTGCGGCCCTGATCCGCATCGACCCAGGCCAGGTTGGCCCGGGTCAGGCCCAGGAAACGCCGTCCCTGGAGGTCGTTGGGGACCACCTCCAGCAGCCGCACGGCGTTGGCCTCGACGGCCCGGTAGCGGGCTCGCGCGGTGTCCCAGTCCCTGGCGACCCAGGCGCACTCGCCCAGCTGCGTCAGGGGGTGATGCAGGGACCGCAGGACCTCGGCCTCCGAGGCCCCCGGGAGGTCCAGCGCGCGGCGGCCCAGATCCACGGCACCCTGGTAGTGGCCGGCCGCCTCCTCGTAGCGCTCGGTCTGGTACGCCAGGTCGCCGCGATCGACGTGGATCTTCATCCCCTCGAGCACGATCTCGGCGTCCTCGCCGCGCTCGTCGAGCAGGGGCTGCAGCAGCCGCAGCGCGTCGTCGAGGTGCTCCCGTGTCCGCCCCATGTCGCCCACCCGCTGGGCGAACGTGATGTTGCCCAGCACACGGTGGGCCCTGGCCAGCTCCAGGCGGGCGCGGGGATCACCGGGGTCCTCGGCGAGCAGGGCCTCGAAGACGGCCACGGCCCGCTGCTGGTGCTGCTCGGCGTCCTCCCGCCGGCGAGCGGTGTGGAGGATCAGCGCGGTGCTCTGCTCGGCGGTGGCCCGGGCGCGGTCCACCGCGGCCTGGTCGTCGCCGGAGGCGAGGACCTGCTCGAGGCCGACGATCGCCTCGTCGAGCAGCGTCTCGCGCAGGTCCTGCATCGCGGGCCGGTGCGCCAGCTCCTCGTCGACCTCGAACACCAGCGTGCTCAGGGTCTGCAGGGCCAGATCGCGCTGCTCCGCGGCCTGGCGCTCGGCGACCACCGCGCGGTTCTTCTGCTGCCAGACGAGGACCACGCCGGTGGTCAGGCTGATCAGCAGGGTCGCCGCGAGGACCGCCGCGGCCCGGGTCAGCAGGCGCAGCCTGCGCTGGCGGGCGTCGCGCTCGGCGTGGGCGGCGCGGACCTGCTGGGCCAGCTCGCAGTCGGCCAGCTCCTCGAACTGCAGCATCGACGCGGCCAGATCCAGGTCCTCGCGCTCGCGGGCGCGCCGGGCGTAGGCCAGCCGCGCGTCGCGGATGCCTGCGGCGGCGTCGCGGTTGTCGGACCACAGCAACAGGGCCTGCTCGAAGCCGTGGAGGGCCCGGTTGTAGGGCGTGTAGTCGTCCGCACCCGCCGCGGCGGCGAGGTCCTCGCGGGCCTGGACCGCGAGGCGCCGGCTCTGGGCGTGGGACTGGTACTCGCGGAGGGCGTCCTGGAAGGCCACGACGCTGGGGTGCCGCCGGGCCGGGTCGGTGGCCAGCGCCTTCATCGCGATGGCGCCGAGCTCGCCCCCGCCCTCGGGGGGCTCGACCTCGTTGAACGCCGCCGAGGCGATGCACTCCAGCGAGGTCGCGCCCCGGTGGGGCGGCCGCCCCGAGACGATCTGGTAGAGGATCGCGCCGAGCAGGTACACGTCGCTGCAGGGCCCGAGCAGGTCGCTCTCGCCGCGGGCCATCTCCGGGGCCATGTAGTTGGCGGTCCCACCCTGCACCGGGTTCTCCGGGCGGCGGCCGGGGGCGATCTCGAGGGCCAGGCCCCAGTCGACGATCAGGACCTCGCCGAACTCCCCGAGCATCACGTTGTGGGGCTTGAGATCGCGGTGGATCACGTCCCGGGAGTGGGCGAAGGCGACGCCGTCGCAGACCCGCAGCAGGATCTCCAGGTTGCGCTCGAGGTCGTGCTCCTCGAGGCGCTTGTCCCACGGCACGCCGCGGACGAGCTTCATCGAGTAGAACAGCTCCCCTTGCTCGCTGATCCCCAGGTCGTGGACCGGGACGATGTTGGGGTGCTCGAGCACGCCGGTGACGGCGGCCTCGTCGAGGAAGCGGTCGCGGTGGCCGGCCGCGCCCGACGGGGTCTCGCGGAGCAGCTTGAGCGCCACCGTGCGGCCCATCGAGTGCTGGGTCGCGGCCACGACGGTGCCCATCCCGCCGTGCCCGATCTCGCGCTCGATGCGGTAGTCGAGGTCCTGGTCGCCGCCGTCCCCGCGGCCGACGGCGAGCCGGCGCACGAGGAGCGCGCGGGACGGCTCGTCCTCGCCCGGCGGCGCCCGCAGGGTCGAGTCGGGTGCAGTGCCGGGGCCGATCAGCGGGGCCCACGCGGCGAGGGTCTCGTCGATGCCCTCTCCAGCGGGGGTGAAGGGCTGCGTCGCGCCCTCGACGGTGGGGGCGCCGGAGTCGGCAGGGCGTCTGGGATCATCCTCGGCCACGGGCCCCGGCCATTGTAGCGCGGCGCCTGCTGCCGGCGCACGAGATCGAGGCGTCAGTCCACCTCGGGCCTGCGCTGGGCCTGCTGGAAGAACCGCCAGATCTCCGCGCCGGCGTCGTAGCCGGCCAGGGGGTGCTCGGCGTCGAGCTCGCGGGTGAACGGCGGGCCGGGCCAGTCGTGGGGCCAGCCCTCCAGCGTGATCGCCACCACGTCGGCGGCGCCGCGGCACTCGCTCCACACCTGGCGCAGCAGCGCGCCGTCCCGCTCGCGGGTCTCGTCGGGCGCCTCGGAGCAGGCGTTGTTCTCGGCCCACAGCGCCGCCGACTGGGCCAGCGAGGACACCTCGCGCTTGCTGCGGCTGCCGGGGCCGCGCCCGCCCTCGTAGGCGATGCTCTCGTCGTCGCGGCCGTGGATCAGCAGCACCGGGCGCGCGCGGGTCGGGTCCTCGATCGTCTTCCACGGGTCGTCGGGACCCGGGCGGCCGCCGACGGTGGCGGCGACGGCGGCGACGGCGGCGACCCGGTCGCCGTGCACCGCGGCGAACTGGTGGGCCATCATCCCGCCGTTGGAGTAGCCGGCGACGTAGATCCGCGAGCGGTCGACGGCGAAGCGCGCCAGCACCTCGTCGAGCACGCCGAGCACGAAGCCCACGTCGTCGATCTCGTTGCGCATCGACCACTCGCAGCAGTGCCCCGCGTTCCAGTGCTGGAACTGGCCGTCGATCCCGACGCCGTCGGGCAGCACGAGCAGGAACCCCTCGCGGTCGGCCAGCGCGTCGAGCTCGAACTCGCGGGCCGTGGCCTGGCCGGTGCTGAACGCGCCGTGGAGCATCAGCACCAGCGGCACCTCGGTGCTGCCGTCGTAGCCAGCCGGGACGTGCACGACGTAGGTCCGGCGGGTGGCGTTGACCCGCACGTCGGTGGGCTGCTTGTACAGCCCCGGGGCCGGCACCCCGGTCTCGGGGAGGTGGGCCAGGCAGCCGAGCATCGGCAGCAGCAGCAGCAGGCCGGCGACGGCCCATCTCGTGGCGCGGAGCGGGGTGTCTCGCATGGGGTCGATCATGCCTCTCCTCCGGTCTCGTCGCCAGCGGGGCCGGGGGGCTCCCCGCGCCCCACCGAGCGGACCACCACCTGGCCGAGGAAGCCGTCGACGGTGACGGTCTCGCCGCTGCGGATCAGCGTCGTCGCGCCGGGGACCCCCGTGACGCACGGCAGCCCGTACTCGCGGGCGAGGATCGCGCCGTGGACCAGCATCCCGCCGCGTCGGACCACAGCGAGGCCCGCACGCGCACCACGTGGTCGGCGATCGCCCCGGCCCCGACCACCGCCACGGAGGTGTCGTGCAGCCCGGCGAACGAGCGGGTCGCGTCGTCCTCGGCGGGGGCCGAGCTGCGCACCGCCACGGGCCGCTCGCCGAAGCGCGCGGCGAACGTGGCCACCAGCGCGTCGCGCATCCCCGGCGGCCACGCCGCGGTGACGAGCCGGCGGCGGATCCGCTGGGCGGTGTCCCACATCTCCTCCCAGCGCATCTCGGCGGGGTCCTTGCGCCGCAGCTGCGCCTCGATCGCCGTCGCCGACCTCGGCCAGCGGCACGATCCACGCGGCGACGTCGGCCGCGGTCACGACACCGCCAGGGTCAGCACGTTCTGGAAGCGCTGGACCACGTCGTAGCGCTCGACGCGCAGCACCAGCAGCGCCGTGCTCTCCGCGGCGACGAACTCGCCCAGCTCGGGGTGGCGCGCGGCGTAGACCGCCTCGGCCCGCGCCCGGTCCGGCGCCTCGACCTCGGCGACGCGCCCCACCGCGCCCACCGTCGCGGCGCGGTCCAGGTCGCGGGCGCTGTTCTCGCGGTCGTCGAGCAGCAGCGTCACCGCGGGGTGGCGCGCCAGGTTCTCGTACTTGCGCGTGGCCCGCGAGGTCGCCAGCAGCAGGCGGCGGTGGTCGCCGTCGGGGGCGAACGCCACCAGCGTGGCGTGGGCCTGGCGGCCGTCGTGGGTCGCCAGCACGCCGAAGCGCTGGCGGGCCAGCTGCGCGCGCACGATCTCGAGCACCGCCTCGGCGTCCGCGTCGTCGCGTCGGTCGCCGTCCAGCCGGCGCCGGATCTCGGGGTCTTCCATCTCGTCACCTCGTCGCCTGGGGAGGCGCAGCGGGGCCCGTGGCCGGGCGCGCCGGGCGGGATCGTGGTCGCGCGGATGTCTCGTGCATGGGGTCGGCAGGGCTCCCCCCCGACCCTACCACTCCCCCCGCGCGGCCACGAGGGGCCGCCGGGGGGAGCTGGGAACGGTGATCAGTCGTTCTGCGGGTTGTCGGACTCGTCGACGCAGATCTTCTTCAGGTCGTCCTCGCTGGGGGAGTCGAGCCGGTCCAGCGCGGCCACGGGGCACAGGTAGGTGGTGCCCGAGGCGCCCTTGACCCACTTCACACCGATCTCCTTGATGAACTCTTCGCGGGTGTCCGTCATCGTCCCTCTCCTCGTGTTGTCGGAGTTCCCTCCCCCGTGGTGGGTGACGGGCACACTCCGTGGGTTGATCCGTTCGGTCCGATCACACGTCTCGGCTGGAGGCCCCCAGCCGCTTGCGCAGCCGCGTCACCAGACGCTCCACGCCCGCCCCCGCCATCGAGGTCACGGGCTGGCCGTCGCGGAACAGGGCGTTGAACGGCACACCGGGGACGATCTCCAGCCAGTCTGCATTCTCCTTCTTGAATGCGTCGATATCGTCTCGATCCAGCAGCAGCTTGCCGAACCGCACGTTCGAGAACTCCTCGTCGCCGGCGAGGAACTCCTCGAGCTCCCGCGACCACGCGTCACAGTGCGGGCAGCCGGTCTGGGCCAGCACCAGCACCGCGAACGGCGCGTCGCGGAAGTCCGGCCAGGTGTCGTCCGACAGCGTCTCGATGCGTTCGCGGTCCATCGTCGTCTCCGTCTAGTCTCATTCGTCGTGCGAAATAGAAGTAATCAGGTCAAGCCGATTGACAACGGCCCGTGACCGGATGTTCTCGGGCACCGCCGAGCGGCACCCGAGAGGAGGGGGACGGCTACCCGGGGACGGGCTTGCCCCCGCGGCGAGGCTGCTGGCGTCGCGGCACCTCGCCGCCGGACTCGGCGGGCGCGCCGAACGCGGTCCGCTGGCGCTGCTCCAGCTGGGTCCGCTCCTCGTCGGAGAGCTGCACCTGGTCGAGGATCTGCTGGACCTCCTCGCGCAGCCTGGCCTCGGGGGTGCGCTCGGTGCCCTCGACCACGCCGCAGTACGGGAACAGGTCGTCGTCCTCGAGGATGTCCTCGAGGACCACCTCGCGGGCCGCGGCGATCTCGGGGGCGAACAGGTCGCCCTCGGCCAGCGCGGCGTCCGCGGCGAGCAGGATCTTCAGGTGCAGGCCGCTGCCCAGCGGGCTGCAGCCGCCGTAGTCCCAGTCGCGCTGCTCGAGGTGGCTCCAGCCCTGGGCGTTGGCGTCGGAGTACAGCAGCTCGAGCATCGCCAGGTAGGTGTCGTCGGTCTCCTCGGGCGTGGCCCGGGCCCGCTCCTGCAGGGGCGGATAGGTCAGGTAGACGACCACCGCGGTGCCCTCGGCCTCGTAGCCGACCTGGAACACCGGGACCTCGGCGAAGACCTCGTCGGGCACCATGTTCGCGCCGTCGCTGGCGTCGAACCACTTCTGCAGCGGCAGCGACAGCTCGCCGGTGTGCATCCGCAGCACGCGGTAGGCCTGGGCGAACTCCGCGGCGTTCTCGGCGTCGTCGAGGGCCTGGCTCTTGGTCCGCGTCCGGGCGGCGAGGTCCTCGCCCACCAGCTCGGCGAGCCTGGAGCGCTCCTGCGCCGGAGCGGGGGTCGTCTCCGCGGCGGGGTCCACCTGGGTCACGGCGACCGCGGGCGGCGCAGGGGCCGGCGGCGCTCCCCCGGCGGACGGTGCCTCCTCGCCGAGGCAGCAGCCCGTCACGAGCAACATCCCCACCGCGGCGATCGCCGCGACCGAACGGCGTCGGACCATCTCTCGACCCTCCCGGAGACCCGACGATGTTGGCAGAGAACCACGGGGGGGTCGAGCAGGAGTAGACTCGTGGATCACGGAAAGGGAGGGGAACGATGTCCTGGCTGTACCGTTCACTGATCTGCCTCGCCGCGGGGGCGATCCTGGGCTGCCCGACCGCGCCCGGCGACGACGACGACGCGCCCGGACAGGTGGAGGCCGGGCTGTCGGAGTGCGACAGCGACGACGGGACCTACGCCGAGGTCGACGGGGTGTGGCGGTACTCGATGGACGGGGCCGAGACCGGGACCTGGCGGTTCGGCACCAGCTGGGTCGACTACGGCGACGGCACCGGCGCGCTGTACTGGTACGGCTGCGTGATCGAGGGCGGCGACCAGCCCTACGAGTGGGCCGGCGCGGTGGTGCTCGACGAGACCGCCAGCGGCCAGGCGCTCACGCCCGGGGCACCCGGCTTCGACGTGGGCGTGTTCAACGCCGCGCTGAACCGCAACCTCGACGGCGACAACGACGTGTTCGAGATCTTCGCCGGCTCGGCGGGGTCGGGGACCGTGGACGAGTTCGACGCCGCCGCGGGGCTGATCCGCGGCACGATCGACGCCACCGCGGACCCGTCGCTGCAGACCGAGGCCGACGACGTGGCGGTGGAGATCGGGATCGAGTTCGACCTGACCTGGACCCCCTGAACGAGGACCGCGCGGTCAGCCGGTCTCGCCGGGCTCGGGCGGCAGCAGGGCCGTGATCTGTTCCCGCAGCGTGTCGTAGCGCCCGATCAGCGGGCTGAACTCGGTGGCCCGCGAGTAGCTCAGGTCCATCGCGCCGCGGAACAGATCGCCGGCCAGCGAGCGTCCCTGCTCCACCATCCGCGCCCTCTCCTCCCCGTCCGCGGCGCGCCAGCGGGCGAGGAAGCCCTCGGCCCGCAGCTCCAGATCGTCGTGATCCGAGCGGCGCGTCGGCGAGGCCTCCCACCACGCCACGAGCTGGTCGACCAGCGGCTCCAGGCCGCCCCGGGCGACGATCGTGACCCGCAGGCCGGCCTGGCCCGCGGCGTGGGCCGTGACCGGGCCCGCGGCGGCCACCGTGGCGGCCTCGGTCAGCGCCTCCACGGTCACCCCGCCCTGCTCGGCGCCGAGCACCAGGTGGCGCACCGCGGCGGGGCGCAGCAGCGCCACCGCGTCCACACCGGTGCGGGCGATGCTCCGCGCCTGGGTCGGCGGCCACGGCAGCGCGATGCGGTAGGCGCTGGCGGTGTCCACCGCGGCCCCCGCGGTGGCGAGGGTGCGAGGCAGCGCGTCGGTGGCGGCCTCGTCCCGGACCAGCAGCACCCGGGCGCCGCGGGGCGCGGGCCAGCCCTGCGCCACGGCCGAGGCGGTGTGGCGTCGCGGCGCGTAGTCCGGCGGGTGCCCCTCGCCGGCCAGCGTCCGGGCGGTGTCGACGCCGATGGCGGCCCAGCGCGCGCCGTCCGGAAACGGTGCGACGCCCACCTCGTCGGCCCGCTCCACCCAGTGGTGCACCGCGTGGGCGCCCGCGAACCCCACCCAGTCGTAGCTCGCCAGCTCCTGCAGCGCGCGGTCCAGCGAGGACCACGAGCCCGGGTGGCGGGGCTGGATCGGGGGGAACCGCTGGACGGTGGCGCCGAGCTCGCGCAGCCGCTCGGCGAGGGGGTGGACCGCCGGTCGCTCGAAGGGGGCCAGGATCCGCGCGTCACGGAGCGGACCCCGGGGCCTCGGCGGGGACGGGCTCACCGGCGGGGGTTCTCCACCACCTCGTCGACGCCCTCGATGCGACCGAGGTCGCGGACCACCTTGGACAGCTTCTTGGTCTCCGGCAGCGCGATCTCGAACTGCCCGCTGGACAGCCCCCGGTCGCCGCCCATCGACAGCGAGCGCAGGCCGATCCCGCGGTCGGCGAAGTAGGAGGTCACGGCGCACACCAGCCCGTCGCGGTCGACGCCGCTGATCTGCAGCCGGTAGACCGCGTCCCGCGGCGCGCGCGACCACTCCGCGCGGATCAGCCGCGCCGGCCGCTGGGCGAGCTGGAACCACGGCCGCACCTGGCTGCACTCCCGCCGGTGGATCATCGCCCGCGCGGGGGTCGACCAGGCCACGACCCGGTCCCCGTAGCTGGGGCGGCAGCACTCGGCGAAGACCATCCCCCGGGGGTGGGCGCGCGTGGTCCGGGGGCGGCGCGAGAGCACCAGCTCGAGGACCCCGTCGGCCTCCTCGCGCACCTGGACGACCTCCTCCAGCAGGGTGATCACCGCCTTGTGGCGGCGCGAGACCACGTCGATCTTGCGCAGCGCTCGGGCCTCGACCCCTCCGATCAGCCCCTTGCGCGACAGCTCGGAGATCACCGCGTCCGGCAGCAGCCGCTCGTGGGCCTCGGTGCGGCACAGCTCGAGCAGCAGCAGCGGCGGGTCGAGCAGCCCCGCGAGCAGCTGCCGCCCGAACTCCTGCTCGCTGCCGATCGAGAGCCGCCGCAGCAGCGCCCGGAAGGCCGGCGCGCCCGGCTCGAGATCCCGGTCGAAGAGCAGCCCGTAGCGCGCCCGGAAGGCGAGCAGCTCCTCGGCGATCTCGTCCCGCTCGCGGCGCTGCAGCGCTCGGGTGATCGCGTTGCGCGCGCGGTCGGTCTTGACCCACTGCAGCTGGCGCGCCTCGGGGACCTTGTCGTCGTCCTTGACGATCCGCACCTGGTCGCCGCTGCGCAGCTCGTCGGACAGCCGCGCCGGCTTGCCGTTGATCACCGCGGCCCGGGCGTGCCGCCCGACGCCGCTGTGGATCTGGTACGCGAAGTCCAGCGCCACGGCCCCCTCGGGAAGCTTCCTGGACTCCCCGTGGGGCGTCAGCACGTCGATCTCGGCCGAGTAGACCTCGGCGGTGCGGGCCAGCATCGCGTCGGGCGCGGAGCCCCGGATCGAGTCCACCAGATCGCGGACCCAGCCCTCGGCCTGCATCGACTCCAGCCCCTGCGCGGACAGCACCCCGCGGTGGTTGGCGTCGTTCATCTCGGGGGTCCGGATCAGCACCTGGATGCGGGGCAGGTCCTCGCCGGTGACGATCGTGTGCAGCGACTCGTAGCCGTTGATCTTGGGGTTGTGGATGAAGTCGCGGAACCGCGTCGGCAGGTGGGTGAAGTGCTCGTGCACGAGCTGCAGCGTCACGAAGCAGGCGCGCACGTCGTCGACCACGAGCAGCAGGTTGAAGTCGCACCCCGAGCCCAGCGCGTCGAGGCCCAGCCCCTGGCGCTCCAGCTCGTGGAAGATGGTGTGCACGCCCTTGTGGTACAGCTTGACGCGGTAGCGGATCCCCTCGGCACCGAGCGCGTCCTTGATCGCGTCGATCCGTTCCGCGGCGCGCCGCCGGATCCGCCCCTCCTCCTTGCGCAGCCAGCGCCCGATCACGTCGTAGGCGTCGGGCTGCAGCACGCGCATGACGTGGTCCTCCATCTCGCGCGCCTGCTTGAAGAACCCCATCCGAGAGGCGATCGGCACGTAGAATCGCAGCGATTCCTCGGCGATCGCCTGCCGCTTGAGCGGCTTGTAGACCTCCAGCGTCTGCAGGTTGGCCAGCCGGTCGAAGCACTTGATCACCAGCGTCAGCGGGTAGTCGGTGCCCGCGGCCGCCAGCAGCTTCAGCAGCGTCTCGCGCTTGGCGTCCCCCGGCTCGGCCATCTCCTCGCGCTGCAGCTTGGTCAGCCCGACCACGATCCCGGCGACCTCCTCGCCGAACCGCCGCCGGTACAGCGCGTACGCGATCTCGTCCACCGCCCGCACCGCGGCGAGCCCGTACTGCTCGCGCATCTGGGCGCGGTCGATGCCCCGCAGCAGCTGGTTCAGCGCGGGCCCGGTGGACTGCCGCGTGAGCTGGAACGACAGGTCCTCGAGCAGCAGCGCGATGTCGGGGTCCGCCACCTCGCGGAACGCCTCGCGCACCAGCCGGAAGCGGTGATCGTCCTCGATCGTGTCGTGCAGGATCGCCGCCGCGACGCCCTCGGCCGGGCAGCCCTGCTCGGCGACGAGCAGCGCCACCTCCAGCGGGTGCGAGAGGAACGGCTCCCCGGTCTTGCGGAACTGCCGGAAGTGCACGATCCGCGCGGTGCGGTACGCGATCCGGATCAGGTCCCGGTGGTCCCCGCCGTGGTGGCGCTGCAGCGCCGCGAGGATCCGGTCGACGGTCCGCTTGGGCGAGGTGGACTCCCGCCCGCGCCTGCGGATCCGCGAGATCGCGTCGGCGTCGACGAGCCGGAAGCCGGAGCTCTCGGTCGGCATCGGGAGATTATGACCGGTTTTCAAGGTGATCCCCAGGGCTCGCGTGCGGATCTCGATGACGCCACCGCGCTCGCGTGCTATAGCCCGCCTCGCAACCGAGGAGGCGCGCGTGGCCAAGCTCACGAGGCGAGAGGCGATGGGGTTCACGGCGGCGATGGTGGGGGTCGGCGCCGCCGCGGCGTCGGGGGTCACCCTGGGGGGCTGCTCCGGCGAAGACAGCGTGTTCGAGCCCGGGCGCAGCATCCCGGTGCTGGCGCGGACCGACGTGCTGGTGCTCGGCGGCGGCCCGGCGGGGATGTCGGCCGCGATCGCCGCGGCGCGCGAGGGCGTCGACGTGGTGCTGGTCGAGCGCTACGGCTCGTTCGGCGGCGTGATCACCCAGCAGACGATGGGCTCGATCTCGTGGTTCCGGTTCGCCAACACGGTGGACGCCGGAGGGATCCGTCTGGAGTACGAGCAGAAGGCCAAGCAGGCCGGGGCGACGATCGACATCCTCGGCGAGGAGGGCCGCGGCGTCGTCGAGGACGGCCTGCTGGACATGTACCACGAGTACCTGGACGAGGCCGGGCTGCGGGTCGACGGCGTGCCGACCTTCGAGGTGCTGGAGACCGAGATCTTCAAGTGGGTCGCCGACGAGATGCTCCGCGACGCAGGTGTGACCCCGGTGCTGCACTGCTGGGCGGTGGACGCGCTGATGGAGGGCAAGACGATCACCGGCGTGGTCACCGAGAGCAAGTCGGGCCGCCAGGCGATCCTCGCCGAGCGGGTGATCGACTGCACCGGCGACGCCGACGTGGCCTGGTTCGCCAATGCGCCGTTCTGGAAGAGCGACCCGTCCGAGCTGATGGAGAGCACCATGCAGTTCGGGATGA
Source organism: uncultured Rickettsiales bacterium (assembly GCA_964584075.1). GTDB lineage: Bacteria > Myxococcota_A > UBA796 > UBA9615 > CAYRNR01 > CAZOYV01. The sequence continues at coordinate 32,335 of CAZOYV010000019.1, forward strand.
GCAACGTGAACCTCCAGGCGCTGCTGCTGTACATCTTCCTGGCCAACAACGGCGTCAGCGACTGGTCCGAGACCGGCGGCGACACCTCCAACATGCTCAGCCCGCGGGTGATCGAGCCCTACGAGCTGGCGCGCGAGAACGGCGACATCCCCGCCGACGACCCCATCGACTACGTCTCGTACTTCGGCGCGTTCACGTACTGCAACGAGGTCCCGGACATGAACACCGTGCACCTGCACGGCCTGGACACCACCAGCGTGTGGGACCTGACCGACGGCGAGATCCGCGGCCGCGAGGGCGTGATGCGCGCGATCGACGCGCTGAAGAAGTACTGCGCCCCGTTCAAGGACGCGCGGATCCGGACCCTGGCCCCGGCGCTGGGCGTGCGCGAGGCGCGCCGGATCACCGGCGAGTACGCGTTGACCGAGCACGACTGCCGCAACGAGGCCCGCTTCGAGGACTCGATCGGCATCTGCCCCGAGTTCCTCGACGGCTTCGGCCTGATGGTGCTGCCCACCACCGGCCGCTACTTCCAGGTCCCGTACCGCTGCCTGGTCCCCGAGGACGTGGACAACCTGCTCGTCGCCGGCCGGGCCGCCGCCGCCGAGCGGATCGCCACCACCGCCACCCGCCAGATGGTGTGCTGCTGCGTCACCGGCCAGGGCGCCGGCGTCGCCGCCGCCCGCTCGATCAAGGACGGCGTCAAGGTCCGCGACGTGGACATCGCCGGGCTGCAGGCCGCGCTCGAGGGGCAGGACGTGCGGATCGGGTAGCGGTCTCTTCGCGGACGACGACACGGCGCCCGTCGTCGACCCCGCGAGCTGCTGCAGCGGACCGACTTCCTCCGGCGAACCGGGGGTCGCCGTGCGCGAGCTGCCCCAGCGGCCCGAACCAGGGCCAGCTGCCGTGCCTGCCGGTGACGATCGAGGACGTCACCTGCCCGGTCCTGCCGGGCCTGGTGCTGGTCCCGGTGCCGCAGGGCGGGGCGCTGGGTTCAGCGGGGTAGCTGGACCTTGGTCGGCAGCTGCTCGAAGGCTGGCCGTCCGAGCAGGTATCCCTGGTAGTACTGGACGCCCTGGTGCTGCAGCCACCCGTACTCCGCTTTCGTCTCGACCCCCTCGGCGATGGTGTCGACGCCCAGATCGCGGCAGGTGTGCAGGATGCCGCGCACGATCGCCTGGCGGGGCCCGCTGGAGTCGATGTCGCGGATCAGGTCCATGTCGAGCTTGACGAAGTCGGGCTGGAAGTGGGCCAGCAGGCTCAGCCCGGCGTGCCCCGACCCGAAGTCGTCGATGGCGAACTGCAGGCCCGAGGCGCGGTGCTCGTCCACCGCCGCGAGGAAACGGTCGTAGTCCTCGATGATCTCCCGCTCGAGGACCTCGAGCACGATCTGCTTGGAGTTCAACGCGCAGCGATCGAGGGTCTCGAGGATCGACGAGATCGCCGTCGGCGAGGTCAGCAGGCTCATCGGCAGGAAGTTCAGGTTGAGGCGCCCCGGCAGGCCGAGGCTGGCGGCGAGCTCGATGGCCACGACGCGGCTGCGCTCGTCGAACGCGTGCAGCTCGGCGGGGCCGACCTGCTTGAACACGTGCCCGGCGGGCTCGTTGTTGCGGCCGCGGATCAACGCCTCGTGGGAGAACACGGTGTTCTCGGCGACGTCGACGATCGGCTGGTAGGCGTACGAGAACCAGCGATCGCCCGCTTCGCCGGGTGCAGCAACGTGTGAGGGTGTCTCGGGCACCGGGACCTGCGGTGCCGGCTCGTCGGTGTCGCGGAGCCGGTCGCGCCAGCTCCCCTCGCAGAACGCCGTCAGCAGCTTCTTGGCGCGCCCGGGCCCCAGCCGGTCGTACGAGGCGCCCCCGCCGAAGAAGTCGTTGACGCCGAGGATCGAGTCGGCCTCGTCGGGCTGCAGGTCGGCGAACCCCATCGTCCAGTCCTCGAACGAGCGCCGCGCAACCGCCTCGCGGATGATCACCGTCACCTGGTCGTGCCGGTCGTCGCGCGAGATGGACTCGAAGATCGCGTCCACCGACTCGGGCGGTCCTTCCAGCACCTGGAAGAAGCTGCCCTCGGTGAACAGCAGCATCCCGGTCACCCCGTAGCGCCGGTTCTTGCGCCGCGCGACGTCGAGCAGAGCGACGAGCTGGTCGCGCTCGAAGCGGACCTGGGCCGCGCTGCAGTAGATCAGCTGGATCAGGGGGTCCATCCCGCGTTCCTCCCGGTCGACCGGTGGAGCCACCCTAGCAGGACCAGGAACACGAGGGGCCACGGAAACGCGCCGCCGCCGCCGGTGGCGCACAGGCTCGACCCCACGCCGCCCCCGTCGGCGCCGTAGGCGAACGGGCTGCCGCCGTCGGGCAGATCGCCGGGGGAGGCGTCGTCGTCGTCGCCGGCCGCGTCGTCGTCGTCCCCCTCGGGGGGCTGGTAGGCCTCGGGATCGAAGTACTCGTCGAGGAAGTCGAGCTGGGCGTCGACCCGCATCTCCACGCCGTAGCCCGAGCACGGATCGCCGTGCTTGGAGTACACCGACGAGTTGACCCCCGCGACGTAGTGGTCCCCGTCGACCTCCACCAGGCTGGGTCCCCCCGAGTCGCCGCTGCAGGTGTTGGTCCCGGCGGTGAAGTGCACGTACTCCCACTCGTCCCAGCTGTACATCTGGATGTCGGTCTCGCGCTTGATCCCCGAGCCCGGCCCGCCGTAGCCGGTGTCGACGCCGAAGCCCACGTAGTGGAACCACTGCTCGTCCCACGTCTCGTCGAACGGGACCAGGTTGACCGGCAGCGGCGTGATGTCCTCGACGGGCTCGGCCAGCAGACAGATCGCGGTGTCGTGGCCCAGCGGCGAGACGGTGCACTCGCTGATGTCGAGGGTGTTGGTCTCGTCCATCAGCGACACGTCGTGGCCGACGTACCACACCTGGTTGCCGGGCCCGACCAGGCAGTGCTCGGCCAGCAGCAGCACGTCCTCGGCCACCAGCGTGGCGGTGCACATCGCGCCCATGTCCAGGTGCCAGTAAGCCCCGATCGCCGGCCAATCCTGGGTCTCGGTCCCGCCGATGATCCCGTGGGACACGGGCTCGAGGTCGCCCAGATCGAACGCCGGCGCGCCCTCCTCGCACCCGGCTGTCGCCAGCGCGGAGATCAGCAGGAGCCCCGTCAGCGTGGCGCTCGGGATGCCCTGTCTCGGCGTGATCCCCACGGACTCCTCCTGCCTCCATCCTAACGCCATCGGCCGCGGTTGGCGGATCCAATGGGGCTTGGGGTCAAGTCGCGTGTTGTATAGTTGCGTCCCGGCCCGAAGATCGCCCGACCCCCGTCCGTCTACCCCGACATGTCCACCAAGAGGAGCTCCTGCGTCTTCCTCGGGCTGGCGGTGTTGCTGCTGGTCGGGGGCGCGTCCGCGCGCGAGTTCACCGGCGAGAACGATCTCGGGGTCGAGCCGGAGCAGATGCGCCGGATCCAGGAGGGGCTGGAGCGGGTCTACCAGCGCCGGTATCCCGAGGCGCGATCGCAGTTCGCCGAGATGAAGGAGCTCTATCCGGACAGCCCGGCCGGGGCGTTCGGTACGTCGGTGGTGTACCTGTCGATGATGCTCGAGAACGCCGACGACTCGTACCGCGCGGAGTACGCCGCGGAGGCGGACGAGGCGCTGGCGCTGGCCGCGGCGGCGGTGGAGTCGGGGCAGGACAAGGGCTGGAACACCTTCCTGTACGCCGGGATCGTCGGCATCGGGGGTCTCGACCGCGCCCAGCAGGGGGATCTGCTGGGGGCGCTGAACCGGGGCTGGGACGCGATCCAGTCGATGCAGCGGGTGCGGCGCCTCGAGCCGGGCTTCGCCGACGCCGACCTGGGCATCGGGATCTACAACTACTGGCGCACGCTGGTCACCGAGGACCTGGCGTACCTGCCCCGCTTCGGCGATCACAAGGACGAGGGCCTGGCCCAGATGCAGCGCGCCCGCGACGAGGGGTTGCTGGTGTGGGTCGGCGGCTCGTTCGCGCTGGCCTACGCCCACAAGGACGCCCGCGACTACGACCGCGCCATCGCCGAGTGCCTGGCGCTGCAGGCCGAGTACCCCGACAACGTGATCAACAACCAGATGCTCGGGTACCTGTATACGAAAAACCGCGACTACGACGAGGCGCTCGCCGCGTTCGATCGGGTCCGCGCCGTCGACCCCGAGAACCGGCGCGTGGTCTGGCACCTCGGCGAGCTGTCCGACCGGATGCGCGACGACGAACAGGCCACCGAGCACTACGCCCGCTACCTGCAGCTCGAGATCCCCGATCGCCACCGCTCCCAGACCCACGACCGGCTGGGGCAGATCGCGGAGCGGCAGGACCAGCTCGACATGGCACGCCGCCACTACCAGGCGGCGGTGGCCGCCGACCCGGCCAACAAGCGCGCCCGGCGCCACCTGGACGACCTTCCCTGATCCGAGTTCATCATCCGAGGGTGTACGGAGGGGACCACCCCGCTACGATCGTCCCACGCCGGACCACCGGACGAGGAGGGCGCCCCATGGATCAGGTCGCGACCGAACGCAGTCGACGAGGCGGAGTCGGGCTCGCCGCAGCCCTCGTCCTGTCCCTGGCCTGGGCCGGTGCGGGCCAGGCCCAGACGTGGCAGTGGACCCACCACGGCGCCATCGCCGACGGCACGCAGTTCGACGCCGTGCGCGGACCGCAGCACCTGCACATCGTGTCGAGCCGCTACTACGAGGTCGACCCCAGCGGGACCGTGGTCGTCGACGAGGACCACGGCGACCCCCACCACGGACAGCTGGACTTCCCGCCCGCGCTGGCGGTCACCGGCGACGGCACCGCCCACCTCGTGACCCGCGGGGACGGCGACTTCGACGGCGGCTTCGACATCCGCTACCGGCGGCGCAGCAGCGGCGGCAGCTGGGACCGCGACTACCTGGTGGGCCAGCGCGAGAAGCGCAACTACACCGTCAGCGTCACGGCCAGCAGCGGCCGGGTGATCGTCGGCTACGGCTCCGGCGGCGACAACGTGTGGGGCGACCTGCGGTTCTTCGAGGCCGGCGCCAGCTCGGCCACCGAGCTCGGCGACATCTCCGGGATCTGGCGCGCCGACACCGGCGTGCGGATGCGGTCGCGGGGCGGGGGCGTGTACTTCGCCACCGGCAAGCCCGATCCCAACGGCGCGGCCTACCTGCTGTGGGGTGCGGGCAGCGGCGACGTGGTGGGCGACATGGTGGCCCACACCTCGACGCACAGCGCCGGGTCGGACCGCAAGGGGTTCTCCGACGTCTACGTCGACGGCACCGGCCACGCCCACTTCACCTACGGCGCGCTGCACGAGGTCTACTACAACCGCTTCGACGATCAGGGCCAGAAGGTCTATGGCAGCGATCTGCTGCTCGCCGACGGCCTGGGCGACTGGCACATGTCCGCCGGGCTGTCGGCGGTGGCCGCCTCCGACGACGGCACGATCGTCGTGGCGGTGGCGCTGGTGGCCGATGGCAGCCAGCAGGCCAGCGACTCCGAGCTGCTCTACACCGTCTCGCTGGACGGCGGCGCCAGCTGGTCGGCCCCCGAGGACACCGGCTGGAACACCGACGGCGGCGAGGGCCGCCTGACCCCGCGGCTGGTGGCGTTCGACGACGAGTTCTTCCTCGTCTACCACGACGCCGACAGCAACGCGATCTCGCTGGCCACCCTGACCGTCGACGACGGCGCCGGGGACGACGACACCGGCGACGACGACAGCGGGGACGACGACAGCGGGGACGACGACAGCGGGGACGACGACAGCGGGGACGACGACGACGCGGACGACGACGCCGCCGACGACGACCCGGCCGGGGGCGGGGACGACGACGAGGTGGGCGACTGCAGCTGCGGACACGCCTCGGGGGCCGCGCGGGCGGATGCGACGACGTTGTTGTTCCTGGCCTCCGCGGGGCTCGCCGCGCTACGGCTGCGATGCCGCCGAGCCCCGCGGTGAGGCCCCTGGGCAGGGACGGCAGCGCCCCGGCGGCGGGTTTCGTTTTCGGCGAGGGCGCGCGGGAGCACTGGGCGTTCTTCCAGGGGCTGTCGCAGGCGCTGGAGAGCTCGCTGTCCGCTGGCTGCTAGCGGCGGCGGCGGAGCAGTCCGGCGCCGAGCAGCAGCGCCAGCGCCCACGGGATCGCCGCGGCGCGGGAGGGGCCCACGGCGCACAGCGTGCGGCCCTGCAGCGTGGCCAGCGAGGACACGCCGAACGGGTTGTCCCCGCCGTCGCCGCCGTCGCCGCCGCCGTCCAGCGCCCCGTCGTCGTCGTCGCCCGTGGACGGCGGCATCGGGTAGTCCACCTCGGGCCACTCCTCGGCCAGCGCCGCCTCGATCTGCGATGACGACGGCGGGTTGGTCACCACCCGCACCGTCATGTCCCGGCCGATCAGCATGTGGTGCGGGATCCCCCCGCCGAGGCCGATGGCGCTGCCGCCCTGCTGCGACGAGTCGTCCAGCACGGGGAACGTCATCGAGTAGGACTCGGTCCACAGCGTCACGTCGGACGCGCCCTCCAGCATCAGGCACAGGATCACGTAGCCCTGGTCCCGGTAGCTCTCGTACTCCGCCTGCGCCGTCCCGGCGTAGCTCACGCAGCTGGGTCACCAGTCCGCGCCGGAGACCGCGTGGATCACGTTGCCGTAGAACGAGTACAGACGGACCTGCTGGCCGTGGTAGTCGGTCAGCGCGAAGTCGGCCACCGTGTCGCCCACCGCGGTGCCGGTCCCGGCCAGGTCGTCGGGGAACGGGAAGTGGTCGTAGTCCCCCTCGTACGGGTAGTCGGCCTCGTCCAGCGGATCGCTGAACCCGGACCACTCGTCGCCATCGACGTAGCCGTCCCCGTCGGTGTCGGCCTCGGCGGGGTCGGTGCCGACCTGCTCCTCGAACTCGTCGGCCAGCCCGTCGCCGTCGGCGTCCGGCAGGCCGTCGTCGTCGTCGCCCGGATCGCCCGGATCGGTGGTGCAGCCCAGCGCGAGCCACGCCGCGCAGGCCAGCAGCATCCCGAGGGCTCCTCGTCGCAGGGCGCCCATCGCCATCTCCCATCCGGCCCGCTCGGCGCGGGCCGCATCCCCGAATCCCCACCCGTTCTGTAGTTTTGACGCGGAAGACCGGGGATGCAAACCCGAATCGGGCCGCGCTACCCGTCGGTGCGCCAGTACTCGCTGCCGTCCCGCTCGCGGGCCAGGAAGCGGTAGTCCACCAGGTAGCGCTTCAGCGTGGTGTGGTCCTCGTACAGCGCCCCGAGGATCCGGTCGACCTCGCGCTCCGGGTAGCGCCGCCCGGGGGCGAAGCGCGCGGCGATGTGCCGCAGGATCACCAGCTTGTGCTTCTCCTTCTTGGGGAACCGCAGCAGCCGCGCGCGGCCCGGACCCTCGAGGTACTTGTCCAGCAGCTGGCCGGCCTCGGCCTCGGTGATCATCACCCGGTCGTCGTCCACCGGCAGCGCGGGGTGGAACCGGACGAACCGCTCGCCCCGCTGGACGTGCTCGTCGAGGATCTCCAGCAGCGCCAGCAGCGCCCGCGCCGCCCGCCGCCGCCGCCGCAGCTGGAAGCGGTGGTTGCGGATCGTCGACGCCGACTTGCCGCCGAGGCGGCCGGCGATCTGCCGGTCGGTGAGCCCCTCGTAGGAGGCCTCCACCACCGCCCGCTGGATGTCCGAGAGCCCGGTGCCCTCCTTGCCGGTGGCGAGCAGCGCCGCGAACGGCCCGCCGTGCTCGCGCTCGACGTGGTCCTCCACGGCCCGCCGGGCGTCGTAGAGGTGGTCGCCCACCGGGTAGATCATCCCCTGCTCGAAGGAGCGCCCACAGTGCAGGCAGCGGAAGCCCTCGGGGCCCGCCCGGCGCTGGTACCCGGCCTTGAGGTCGGAGACGGCTGGTTCAGCTGGACGTTCCATGGTTTCTGTCCAATCCTTGGCCGACGAAGTAGCACTATCATTGTAAATAGTCAAACGTAATCTTGATTTGTCTAGTGTTTCGAGCACCGAAGAGCGGGAGCCTGCAGGATCGCTCGTGATGCCCTGCGCGACCCGATACCGACGCACCCCACGACGACGGTCCTCGCCATCCTGCTGCTGGCCGGGCTGCTGGGGGTGGGGCCGGGCTGCCCCCCGGGACGTCCGGCGACGACGACACGTCCGGCGACGACGACACGTCCGGCGACGACGACACGTCCGGCGACGACGACACCCTGCCCGTCTGCCCCACGGCCGACGGCAGCGGCCAGATCAGCCTCGACGGAAACGCCCCGGCCTGCCCCCCCCGTCGGGTCCGCGATGGTCGCAGGCGGGCAGACGATGCCGTACACCTGGTCGTCACCGACCCCGGCGGGAGGAGCCTCGAGATCGCCCTCAGCGACGTCCCCTTGATGGGCGATCCCCAGTCCACGATCAGCCTCGACGTGGTGGCGCCGATCTGCCCGTGACGGTGGTGCCTACCCGTCCGGGATCAGGTCGCCCTGCTCGAGCCGCGCGGCGAGGTCGCGGACGAACCGCGCGGCGGGGGCGCCGTCGACGATGTCGTGGTCGAACGACAGGGTCAGGCACAGGTGTTCGCGGCGCTCGATGCGATCGACCGCGGCGACGGGCCGCTCGACGATCGAGCCCACCGTGGCCGTCACCGTCGCGGCGCTGAGCGGGACGAACCACATCGCCCCGCCGCCGTGCATGCCCACGGCGGTGACGCACACGGCGCCGAAGCGCTTGACCATCGACGGGCTCAGCGACGCCAGCCGGATGAACCACTTGAACAGGAAGCTGGGGATGAAGCGCGCCACCCAGCCCGCGCCGGACAGCTCACCGAGGCGCCCACCCTCGCGCGCCTGCGCCGCGCGGATCTCCTCCGTGATCTCGCGCAGGCCCTTGGTGTGGGCGGCGTGGATGCCCACCGGCTCGGGGATCGCCTCGCCGTCGATGGTGCGCTCCACCAGCGTGTTGACGGTGACGTCGTCGAAGACCAGCAGCTTGCGGAAGCGGCGGATGGCGTTGCACCCGGGGTGTCGGGTCAGCGTCCGGGCGAAGCAGGCCACCACGTAGCCCGTCAGCGACAGCGACTCGCCGTGGGCCTGACGATATGCGGCGAGCTTCCGCCGGGGCTCGCTGATGTCCACCTCGATCAGCGAGTGGATCGTGTTGTGCTCGCGGCCCACCGACGCGCTGGCCGCGGCCATGCGGCGGTTCACGGTGAAGGGCTCGGTGCGGTAGCCCCGCGGGTCGCTCATCGGCGTGGCTCCGGGGGATCAACCGTCGTCGCGCCGCGGTGGCCCGTTGCGGTACAGCGCCAGGTAGCCGTCGCGCAGGGCGGCGCTGGCCTCGATGACGCTCTGCTTGTACTCCATCTCGCCGTGGTTGGTCAGCCGGAAGCCGTGGATGTCGCTCTCCGAGCTGACCATCGCGCCGGCCGGGACCATCGTCATCGTGGGCACGGTGGTGCGCATGATGATCGCCCCGATCCCGACCCACACGTCGTTCTCCAGCGTCGAGTTGTAGATCGCGGTCCGCAGCGCGACGAACACGCGCTCGCCGATCGTGCAGGGGCCGTGGATGATCACCCCGTGGGCGATGTTCGAGCTGCTGCCGATGCGCACGACGGAGCCGGCCCGCGCGTGGATGATCACCCCGTCCTGGATGTAGGCGTCCTCGTCGATGATCACCGGCTGGACCGCGCCGTCCTCGGCGATCTCGTCGGCGCGGATCACCGTCTGCGGCCCGACGTAGACGCGGGCGCCGATGCGCACGTTGCCCATGATCTGGGCGCTGGGGTCGACGAACGCGGTGGGGTCGATCTCGGGCCAGTCCCCCACCGGGTTGGGGCGGATGCCGCTGGTCGCGGGTGTCGTCGTCATCGCGGGCCTCCTCGGGTCTTCGGGGCAGCGTAACAGCTCCCTCGGGGGGCTCCAACCGCTCCCCCGGGGTGTCGGCCCGGTCCACGGCCGGTCGCGGCTCAGGCCGCCTGCGGGGACTCGGCGTCGCCGGTGGTGGCCAGCGCCTCGAGCAGGGCCGCGCAGCCGCCGCCGCGGACGTACCGCGCGTGGTCCTCGGCGCCCTCGAACGTCCGCCCGACGATGGCCGAGCACTCGAACTCGTACTCGGTGGCGGCGTGGAAGCGCTGGATCAGCGTCCCGATGCGGGTGCCCTCCACATCCGGGCCCAGCTCCTCCTCGGGGTGCGCCAGCGCGGTGAGCCACATCGCCGCCGCCAGGGCGCCGCAGCCACCCCCGGACAGGCCGAGGCCGCCGGCCAGCCCCGCGGCCATCACCGCGTGCTGCTCCGAGGCGCCCATCTGCCGGGCCAGCGCCGCGGCGCAGCTCGCGCAGGGAGGCACCGCGCCGGGCTCTTCGGCGACGGTCTCCTCGATCACCCGGTGGGCGATCCGCGCGTACTTCACCACCATGTGGGCGCACATCGCCGGCCCGCCCTTGAGCACGAACGCCCACATCCCCTTGCGCGACTCGTCGCGGTCCTTCCAGACCACCGAGGTCAGGTCGGAGCAGTCCAGATCGCGGAACGCCCCCTCGAAGGCCTCCACCAACCGCACCGCGGTGTGCACCGCCACCGCCTCGGCGCGGGCGCCGGGGCCGTGGACGCGGTGGGCGTGGGCGCCGCCCGCGAGGACCGCACCCCAGATCTGGCCGCACTGGTAGCCGTGGTTGCCGATGCCCCCGGCGAGGGGCGCGCTGGCACGCTCCTCGGCCTCCAGCGGGTGGCCGAACGCCAGGTCGACGGCCTGGAACACGGCCGTGGAGCAGGCACCCGTGGTGAACATCGCCTTCGCGGTCGCGATCGCCGGAATCCTGGTCTTCCCGTTGGTCATGGCAGCTCCCTTGCTGTTGCCTCACACCGCTGTTCTACGGGGATTCCGGCCGCGCTCGGGGGCTCCCGCTCCCAGCGGTCGGACCGACCGCTCAGTGGTCGCAGGGGGGCCGCGAGCAGCCGGGCTCGCGGAGCACGGAGCGGGACGCAATGCGCGGCACCCTCCGAGCGTAGGCTGGTCGAACGCGATGCCATCGATAGGGCGCGACGTGGTCGTCGAACCCAACCGAGCGACCCGCATCGTCACCGCCACCCTGGGCTGCCTGCGCGCGGTGTGGCCGTGGACGCTGGCGCTGACGGGCGCCGCCTGGCTGTTCGCCATCGAGATCGCCATCTGGGGCTGGGTCCCCGGCGCGACGGACCTCGACACCCGGCTCGCCATTTGCTGGAGCTCGCTGGGGTTGTCCTACCTGCTGATCCACGTCAGCTACATCGCGGGTTTCGCCGACGATCTGGGGCGGGGATCGGCCTGACCGGCGCTCCCGACGGACGTCTACGGCGCCCACCCCGCGGCGACCAGCGCGAATCCATGCCAGCCGCTGATGGCCAGGTTCGACCACGGCACCGGGTTCTCGAGATCGCCGACCACCGGGAGCGTGAGCAGCTTGTAGACGATCTGCAGCGGGAACAGCACGAACGCGATCTCCAGGGTCCACTCCGGGGAGGCCAGGGCCCACACGCTCACCGCGGCGATGGCGAGGTACAGGGAGCTGAGGATGCGCTTGGCGGCGGTGTCGCCGCCATAGATGTCCTCGACCATGTGCCGGTGGTCGAACAGCAGCATCAGGCCGATCAGTCCGGCGACGACGACATTGATCGCGAGACCGATGGTGATCCAGATCACGGCTACCGTTCCTCTCGTGGATCCACCCTGGACATGGAAGTGAATGACGGCAAGGACTTGTCAAATAAAAATATAGACATATCCTAGGTGCACCATGAGCACCCACGACCACACCACCTGGACTTCCCACTACGGCCCCTGGGCCGTGGTCACCGGGGCGTCGGACGGCATCGGCCGGGCCATCGCCCAGCAGCTGGCCGAGGCCGGCATGGACCTCGTGCTGGTGGCGCGCCGCCGCCCCGAGCTCGAGGAGCTCGCGCTCGAACTCCACCACCGCCACCGCGTGGCCACGCGCGTGGTCACGGCCGACCTCGCCGACCCGGCGGGGGTCGAGGCGGTGTTCCGCGCCACGGACGGCCTCGACGTCGGCCTGCTGGTCGCGGCGGCGGGGTTCGGCACCTCCGGCCCGTTCCTGCAGGCGTCCCTCGACACCGAGCTGCAGATGCTCGACGTCAACGCCCGCGCCGTCACCGCGATGGCCCACGGGTTCGGCCGCCGGTTCGCGGCCCGCGGTCGCGGGGGGATCGTGTTGATGAGCTCGCTGGTGGCGTTCCAGGGGGTGCCCGGCGCCGCGCACTACGCCGCCACCAAGGCCTACGTCCAGACCCTCGGCGAGGGCCTGCACGCCGAGCTGAAGCCCCACGGGGTGGACGTGCTGTGCTCCGCCCCGGGCCCCACCCGCAGCGGCTTCGCCGCCCGCGCCGACATGCAGATGGGCCTGGCCCAGGGCGCCGAGCAGGTGGCCCGCGGCACGCTCCGCGCGCTGGGCAAGCGCATGACCGTCCGGCCCGGCTGGCTGGCCAAGTTCCTCGAGTACGCGCTCAAGCTCCCCCGCGCGCTCCGCGTCGCGATCATGCGGCGCGTGATGGGCGGGATGATCCGCCACCAGGAGGCCAGGGCGCTCCCGCCGGCCAAGGCCGCCTGAGCCGCACGGCGCCCACCTGTTCCCCGTCCCGTTCATTCTCCCCGGGGTACCGGTGCTAGCATCCCGCGCCAGCCACCGCGTGGGGGGTGCACCGCGCGGGCGCTGTAGCTTACCCCGGAGTCAGGGCCACTCCGGAGAAGGACGATGGCATGCGAATCGCGTGGTTGGTACTGCTGCTCGCGCTGGGCTGTACCGGGATGCCGTACGAGGAACCGCCGCCGGGTGACGACGACGCCTTCGGCGACGACGACGCCGTGGGGGACGACGACACCGCGGGGGACGACGACGCGGGCGACGACGACACCGCAGGGGACGACGACACCGGCACTGGCTGGGACCTGTCCCTGCCGCTGGACCGGCCCGACCTGTCGGTGGGCAGCGTGCACAACTGCCGGCTGACGGTGGACGGCCAGATGGACTGCTGGGGCACCAACGCCGGTGGCCAGGGGGACGTGCCCGAGAACCCGTGGGTGCGCCTCAGCGCGGGCAACGCCAACTCCTGCGGCCTGCGCGAGGACGGCACCATCGCCTGCTGGGGGGACGACTTCTCCGGCCAGCTCGACGGCCTGCCGACCTCCGCGGGCTTCGTGCAGGTCTCGATGGGCTACTACCACGGCTGTGGCCTGCGGGAGGACGGCAGCATCCAGTGCTGGGGCGAGGACGACGACGGCGAGGTCTCCGGCACGCCGTCGGGGTCGTTCGTCCACGTCGAGGCGGGCGAGAGCGCCTCCTGCGCCATCGACGAGCAGGGCGCGCTGACCTGCTGGGGGAGCGACACCTACGACATCCCGTCCCCGCCCTCGGGGACCTTCAAGACCGTCTCGATGCAGGCCAGCACGGCCTGCGCGATCACCGTCGACGACGAGCTGCGCTGCTGGGGCTTCGACAACGAGGGCCAGGCCCAGCCCCCCACCGGCGGCGAGTACCTCGGCGTCGGCGCGGGCAAGTACACCGCCTGCGCCATCGAGGCCAGCTCCGGCACGGTCTGCTGGGGCAAGGCCTCCGACGGGATCCTCGACGTGCCCCCCGGCCACTACGTCGAGGTCGGCGTGGGCTGGAGCCACGCCTGCGCCCTGGACAGCGACGACGAGATCACCTGCTGGGGCAGCGACGGCTTCGGCACGGGCGTGCTCGAGCCGCCCGAGTAGCTGCCGCGCTCCTCGCCGCCGTCGGGCGGCCCCCAGGCCCGTGCGGCGTTTGCGCCCCCCCGGCGTGGCGTGGTACTCGACGGGGTCGTCGCAGAGGAGCCGAGGATGGCGAGCAAGCGGGTCGTGGCGCTGCACTCGAGCCGCCGCAAGGGCAACACCTACCGGCTGATCGGGCAGGTCGCGGAGCGGCTCGCCGAGCGGGACGTCGAGGTCGAGATCGTCGACCTGTTCCGCCACCGGATCGAGTACTGCACCGGGTGCTTCCGCTGCATCACCCACGGCCGCTGCCCGCTGAAGGACGACGTCGCCGGGATCATGGACGAGATGGTCTCCGCGGACGGGCTGATGCTGACCACGCCGCTGTACGTGTACACCATCTCGGGGCGGCTGAAGGTGTTCCTCGACCGCACGATCTCGCTGATCCACCGCCCGGAGCTGGTCGGCCGCCCGGCGCTGTACGTCAGCACCACGATGGGCTCGCCGTTCCGTCCCATGGAGGAGTACCTGGACGAGGTCGCGATGGGGTACGGGATGCACCCCAGGGGGTTCGTCCGGCGCAAGGCCAAGGACATGGACGAGCCCGTCGCCGCCGGCGAGGTCCGGGCGTTCGCCGATGCGCTGCACGGCGACCCGGCGCGGTGGACGCCGAGCTACAAGCAGCTGACCCGCTTCGCGGTCCAGAAGGTGCTGGCGATGAAGGTCCTGACGATGGATCGCGACTTCTGGGTCGAGCGCGGGTGGGACCGCGCGATCTACTACCACGACTGCCGCATCGATCCGCTCAAGCAGCTGTGGGCGCACGGCTTCTACGCCCTGCTGGCCCGCCGCACGAGACGGTACGACGGGGAGCCGGACAGCGGGTCGGACGGGGGGCGGCGGCGGGCCGGAGGGTGAGGCGACCGGCGGCTCAGGGCGCGTCGAGCCCGACGCCGAGGATCTGCCCCACCCCGTTGCCGTCCATGTCGTCGCCCCACAGCACGACCATCGTGCCGCTGTCGGCGAAGCCCACGGCGGGGTCGAGCTGCTGGCCGGAGGCCTCGTGGTTGACCGTCGCCACGGGGTGCCACTCGGCGCCGCCGGCGGTCCAGCTGCCGGCCTTGACCTGGAACGAGCCGTTGCCGTCGCCGTCGTCCTCCCAGGCGATCGCGAACGCGCCGCCCGGAGCCATCGAGACCTCGACGTCGCGCCGCTGCCCGCCGCTGGCCACGGTCCACTCGGTGACCGGCGAGCCGCCGGAGTCGAAGCTGCGCGCCAGGATGTCGTAGTCGCCGTCGTTGCCCTGGTCGTCCTGCCACGCCACGACGAAGTCCCCGGCGTCGGCGACCCCGATCCCCGGGCTGCGCTGCTGGCCGTCGGCGACGCTGTTGACCACGACCTTGGGGAACCGCTCGGCGCCGCTGGCGTCGAAGCCGCGGGCGTGGATCTGGTCGTAGCCGTTGCCGTCGCCGTCGTCCTGCCAGGCCACGACGAAGTTGCCGCTGGCGTCCATGCCCACGGCCGGGTTGCGGCGGTCCCCGATGTCCTCGTCGTGCACGCTCATGTCGGCGATCGACTCGGCGCCGCCGGCCGTGAAGCCGCGCACCTTGACCTGGAAGTCGCCGTCGTTCTCGGGGTCGTCCTCCCAGGCGATCACGAAGCGGCCGTCGGGGGCCATCGCGACGGCGGGGTCGCGCTGCTCGCCGCTGGGGTCGCTGTTGACCGTGAACTCGGCGATGCGCTCGCTGCCGTCGGGGTAGAACCCCCTCGCGCGGATCTGGTAGGCGCCGTTGTCGTCGGTGTCGTCGGCCCAGGCGACGACGAAGTTCCCCGCGGCGTCGGCGGCCAGCGACGGCTCCCGCTGATCCCCCGTCGTGTCGACGTCGGCGGACAGGTCGTGGAACGAGCCACAGCCCCCGGGCGCGAAGCCGCGGATCAGCACGTCGAGGTTGTCGGCGCCGTCGGCGGTGGACGAGTCGTCCTGCCACGCCGCGACGAACGACCCGTCGGCGTTCAGCGCGATCGCCGGCTGGTCCTGGTCGCCGGTGGCGGTCGAGTTGACGGTCCGGTCGTGGAACGCGAGCAGCCCCAGGTCGTCGTGGGCGTAGGTCAGCGGAGTGGCCAGGTCGAGCGGGAAGTCGAACCGGTGATCCGCGTCGCTCGCGTCCTGGTCGTACCAGTTGCCCCCGTTGGCGCCGGGATCGCCGGGGTCGTACAGCGGGCTGCAGTACAGCACCGGGTTGCCCCCCGGGAACAGGTCGCCGTTGCCGTCCTCGACCGTGATCGTCTCGGCGTGGACCAGGCCGGCCTGCGGCTCGAAGGTCAGCAGCCGCAGCCAGCCGTTGCCGGTGTACGAGCCGGTGCGGCAGTGGTCGGTACAGCTGGCGGCCTGGGCCTCGTCGCAGGGGCCCTCGAACTGGTAGTCGACCAGCATCTCGTGGACGTCGTTGCCGGTGTTGCCCGCCTTGACGCGGTACTCCGAGTCGCCCACGTGGCCGGCGACGACCAGGAACACGTTGCCGTGGCGCGACACCAGCTCGTCCCAGATCACCTGCCCGCTGCCGCCCGTGGTGGTGTAGCTCTCGTCGGGGCAGCCCGTGGCATAGCCCCCGCCGTGGGTCTGGTAGCAGTGGGTCGCGACGATCACGCGGTGGTCGGGGTGCGCGGCGATCACCTCGTTGCCCCAGCACAGCGGGTCCTTGCGCGGCGCGTACTCCAGCGACAGCACCAGGAACCGCAGCCCGTCGACCTCGAACGTCACGTAGTTGTTGGTGTTGCTGGCGCTGTAGGCCCCCCCGTACCACGGCTGCCCCGCGAAGCGGCTCTCGTCGAAGTAGTCGCCGAACAGGGTGTGGCTCCGCCCGAAGTCGCCGCCGGAGAGGAAGTCGTGGTTGCCGGGCAGCATGCTGTACGGCACCCCGGCGGCGTCCAGCGTGGCGTGGGCCTGCGTGGCGATCTCCCACTCGGAGACGGCGTTGTTGTCGGTGATGTCACCGAGGTGGACGGCCATCCGGATGTCCTCGGCGGCCTGGTGGTCCACGATCCACTGGGTCTGCAGGTAGTAGGTGTTGGCCGGCGTGTCCGGGAGCTTCTCCGCGTAGTACTGCGTGTCGGGCAGCAGCACGACGGAGAACGGGTCGGGGAGCTGCACGACGGTGTCGTCGTCCCCGCTGTCGTCGTCGGCCGCGTCGTCGTCGCCGGCGTCGTCGTCGCCGGCGTCGTCGTCCGCGGCATCGTCGTCGGCCGCGTCGTCGTCCCCGGCCGCGTCGTCGTCTCCAGCAGCGTCGTCGTCGCCCGCCGCGTCGTCGTCGAGCTCCCACGGATCGCAGCCCCACAGCAGGGCGGCGGCGACCAGCACCCCGACCCCGGCCGTCCAGCGTGTCATGCGACCTCCTCTCGCCGGCAACCGAAGAGGATCCTACAGGACCGGACCGGGCGGAACAGGGACCGATCGCCAGCCGGAACCTCGAGTTCCACTAGTCCCCTGTCTCAGGAGTCCGTTGCGTTTTTTCGGCGAGCAATCGCGGCGGCTGGCAAGTCGCGAGGAGGGAGCATACCCAGCGAGAAGAACCAAGACGGCGCCAACCCGGCGTTGACCGGCTTCGACGCGGTGATCCACCTCGACGGTCCGACCTGGGAGGCCAACGAGGAGATGCCCACGTCGGGGCAGCAGGTGCTGGCGGACCTCGTGGCCGACGGCGGCCCGCTCGTCTCGCTCGCCGCCCGGGCGCTCAGGGCGTCAGCTCGTGGTACCACACCGGGAGGAAGGAGTAGCCGTCCGAGGTGGCGATGGCGGCCTCGAAGGCGGCCTCGCCGTACCGGATGTACTCGCCGATCCCGCCGCCGCAGCCTCCCGCGTACCCGCCCATGAACGCCTCGCTCCAGGAGCCTGCCGGGTCGTTGACGAGGTACTCGCTGCCGTCGTAGCCGACGGTGACGACCACGTGCCCGTAGCCGGTGAAGTACCCGTGGACGATGACGGGCTTGCCGGCGTGCAGCAGGTCCCGCACGTCCTGCACCGTGCCGTCGGTGTGGGGCGTCATCGAGACCCCGAGCCCGTCGGCGGTGGCGAAGTGGTTGAAGACCTCGGCCAGCCCGGCGGGGCTCTGGGCGTGGCTCGTGCCCCAGTCGCCGGAGATGTCGTCCGGGTCCCCGGCCCAGCCGTGGTGGGCCAGCACCATCGCCACCGAGGTGTTCTGGCAGCTCCCGGACGGGTTGATCTGGTTGTCGTACTGGCAGGAGTAGGGCACGCCCGCCACCCCGTCCCAGACTTGGACCGTCAGGCTGTCCGAGGCCACCTCCAGCTCGCCGGCGTCGTACCCCCGGGCGGTGATCGACCGCGCGCCGAGGCCCGTGAACGAGTACGCCAGCGGGAACTGGCCGGGGGCATCCGTGCTCTCGCCCAGGTCCCACCCGTCGGCGTCGTAGACCACGCGGACCACGTGCGCGCTGCCCTCGGCGCGGAACTCGACGGGGTTGGGGAGATCGGCCCCGTCGGTGGGCGAGACGATCGTCAACCAGGGGGTCTCGCTGTCGTCGTCGCCGCCGTCGTCGTCGCCGGCATCGTCGTCGCCGGCATCGTCGTCGCCGGCATCGTCGTCGC
>CAZOYV010000020.1:0-23098 GCA_964584075.1 uncultured Rickettsiales bacterium
CCGTCCGCGTCGTCGTTGGGGAACCCGTCGCACGGGTCGCCGGTGTCGCAGATCCCGTCCCCGTCCGCGTCGTCGTTGGGGAACCCGTCGCACGGGTCGATGGCGTCGCAGACCCCGTCGCCGTCGGTGTCGGGCATGCCCTCGTCGATGCCCCCGACGCAGTTGTTGTCGACGCCGTCGCAGACCTCGGTGGCCAGCGGGTTGACCGCGCCGTCGGAGTCGTCGCAGTCGTCGGGGCAGGTGTTGGCCGGGTAGGCCGGGTCGCCGTAGCCGTCGCCGTCCACGTCGGTGCAGTCGTCGAGGCCGTCCGGCACGTCGTCCTCGTCCGCGTCGGGCAGGCAGGCGCTGATCCCCGCCGGCGAGATCAGGCTGAACGTCCCCCCGTTCTGCGACGCCACGTAGGCGCCGAAGCTGGTCGTGTCGAAGGTCCCCGCCTCGTCGAACTGCAGCACGTCGTCGACCCAGATCTGCACCTGGGTCGGGCTCATCGAGAACCGGAACGCGTAGTTCTGGCCGTGGTTCCAGCCCGTGTCGCTCAGCGTCAGGCCCCGCGAGATCTCGCTGACCGCCCCGCTGTGCGACCACAGCGCCGGCACGTCCACCGCCCCCGTGACCTGGCTCAGCGCCAGCCCCCGCTCGGCGAGCCCGCCGCCGGGGCCCCAGTTCTGGTCCGACCGCTTCCAGTCCAGCAGCAGCCAGTCCGCGGCCGGGTCGGCGTTCTCGCCGGGCTGGTACCCGATCGCGAACCCCACGTAGTCGTCGTCCCCCGCCCCGCTGGCCACCGACAGGTCGAACTCCATGTCGATCACCGGGAACGGCGTCGGCACCGAGTAGATCGACGGATCGCTGTTGCCCGCCTCGGAGAGCACCAGCCCGTCCGGCGTCAGCGACCAGTTGGCCGGGTTGTGGCTCGGGAAGTCGGCGATGTCCTCGCTGGACCCCCACTCGAACCACGACTCCTGGTCACAGGTCCACCCCGGCTCGATCATCCCGCTGTCGTCGCAGCCGTCACCGGTGTCGGTGTTGCAGTCGTCGCACTCCTCGAGCCCGTCCAGCGCGCAGTCCCCGACCGCGGCGAGGTCGAGGCGCTCGGTGTCGCCGAGCTCGGCGGGGCCGCCACAGGCGACCAGCGTGGCCAGGGAGAGCCCCACCAGCAACGGGGTGGGACGGGCAAGGGAGTACAGGGCGCGATCGGAACGCATGGAGCCTCCATCGATGTCCAGGACCGTTCGAATGTGAGCACTCTCGCGGCGGATCACAAGGATTCTCGTGCAGACCGCGTCCGTCGGCACACGAAATCCCAAGAAAACCAATCAGTCCAGCGTCTTGCGGAAGCGGGAGACCGCCAGGCCGAGGACGACGACGCCGAGGCCGGTCAGCGCCGTGGCGTCGAACCACAGCACCTCGAGGCCGACGCCGCGCAGGAAGATGCCGCGGATGATGTTCAGGAAGTAGCGCAGCGGGATGACGTAGGTCACGGGCTGGACCCAGCCGGGCATCGACTCGATGGGGAACACGAAGCCGCTGAAGTAGATCATCGGCAGCATGAACAGGAACATCGCCGAGAGCATCGCCTGCTGCTGGGTCGCCGAGACCGTCGAGATCAGCAGGCCGATGCCGAGGGTGTTGAGCAGGAACGGGACCACCAGCAGGTACAGCAGCAGCAGGTTGCCGCGGAACGGGACCTGGAACCACAGGATCGCCACGGCGAGCACGACGGTGACCTGGACGAGGCCGATGCCGACGAACGGCAGCAGCTTGCCGAGGATCAGCTGCACCGGCTCGATCGGGGTGACGATCAGCTGCTCCATCGTGCCGTTCTCTTTTTCACGCACGATCGCCATCGAGGTCAGCATCGTGGTCATGATCACGAGGATCAGGCCGAAGATCGCGGGGACCATGTAGTTGCGCGAGTGGAGCTCGGGGTTGTACCACACGCGGGGCTCCAGCCGGGGCATCCCGGGCAGGGCGAAGCCCATCCGCGACAGGCGCTGCTCGAGCTGCTGCTGGCCGTAGGCGCCGGTGATCATCACGGCGTTGGCCATGCCCTGGGACGCCTTGACGCTGTCGGCGCCGTCGATCAGCAGCTGCAGCTCGGTGGCGCCGCCGCCGTGCAGCGCCGCGCCGAAGCCGGGGGGGATGACCAGCGCCGCGCCGGCCTCGCCGCGGGTCATCGGCAGATCGATCTCGCGGGGGTCGTCGACGTGGGTGATCGGGTCGAAGTAGGCCGAGCCCTCGAAGCGGCCGACCAGCTCGCGGCTGGACGGGCTGTGGTCCTGGTCGCAGACCACCAGCGAGACCTCGACCACGTCGAGCACGGCGGCGTAGCCGAAGATCAGCAGCTGCAGGATCGGGGCGACGAAGATGATCGGGAACATCTTGCGGTCGCGCCGCAGCTGGGCCAGCTCCTTGCGGATCAGGAACGGCAGCATCAGACTCGCCCTCCTCCATCCGGCGGCGGATGAACGCGCAGGACAGGGCGCCACTGGGGCGTGCCGGCCGATGCAGGAAGGGTCCTTCCCCTTTCCAACCTCGGCCGGTGCGTCCTGGTGGCGTTCTGGACGAGCGAGGGCCGCCGATCGGATCGGGAGAGGCGAGTCATATCCGCAGCCTCGAGGCGCGGGCCGAGGCCAGGGCGAGGATGCCGACCGCGAAGATCGACATCATCACCAGGGGTTGCCAGATCGCCACGAGGTCGGCGCCGCGCAGGATCACCGCGCGCACGATCTGGATGAAGTAGCGCGCCGGGACGACGTAGCTGATGCCCTGGATCACCACCGGGGCGCTCTGGAGCGGGAACACGAAGCCGGACAGCAGGAAGGTCGGCAACAGCGTGCTGAGCACCGCGGCGAAGAACGCCACCTGCTGGCTGTCGGTGACCGACGAGATCAGCAGCCCCTGGCCCAGCGCCGAGAGGCAGAACACCAGCGAGGTGAAGCCCAGCAGCCACAGGCTGCCGCGCACCGCCACGCCGAACAGCACCCAGCCGACGGCGACGAGCAGCGCCGCGGCGAGCATCGAGACCAGCAGGTAGGGCAGGGTCTTGCCGACGATCAGCTCCGGCGCCCGCACCGGGGAGACCAGCACCTGCTCGACGGTGTTGCGCTCCTTCTCGCGCACCACGGCCAGCGCGGTGGAGATCGTCGCCGAGATCATCAGCACGAAGACCATCAGGCCCGGGACGAGGAACATCGAGCTGCGCAGCTCGGGGTTGTACCAGACCCGCGGGACCGCGGTGACCGGCGGCTCGAGCGCCATCCCGGTGCGCTCGATGGACTCGTAGACCACGCCGATCGCGTAGGCGTTGAAGTGGCCCTGCAGGAAGCCCAGCACGGTGGACGCGGCCTGGGAGTTGCTGCCGTCGACCAGCGCCTGGACCGCCACGTCCTGCCCCCCCGCGATGGCCTCGCCGAAGCCCGCGGGGATCACCACCACCACGTCGGCGCGGTCGCCGTCGAGCATCGCGGCGACCTGGTCGTGGTGGTCGAGCATCGCCTCGAGTACGAAGGTGTCGGAGCCCAGCAGCGAGTCCACCAGCTCCCGGCTCGCCGGGCTGTGGTCGTGGTCCAGCACGGCGATGGGCACGTTGCGCACGTCGAAGCTCAGCGCGTAGCCGAAGATCAGCAGCAGGATCGCGGGCAGGAACACCAGGATGAACACGGTGCGCCAGTCCCGGATCAGCTGCCGGAACTCCTTCCTGGCGATGGCGATGGTGCGCAGGGGGCTCACGGCCTACCAGTCCTCCTGATCCTGGCCGATCGCCTTGCGCAGGGTGGCCTCGGCGAGGTGGTAGTTGGTCTCGGCCATCAGCCGGTCGAGCTGGGCCTTGGACAGCTGGGTCTGGGCCTCGAGCACGTCGACGTTGCGGGCCATGCCCTCGCCCAGGTTGAGCTGGGCCAGCCGCAGGCTCTCCTCGGCCAGCTCGACGGTCTCGCGCGCGACACGACGCTGCTCGTCGGCCTCGCGGCGCTCGGACAGCGCCTTGTCCAGCTCCAGCCCGACGCCGTCGGACAGCTGGCGGCGGTAGGCCTCGACCTGGCGCATCCCGGCGCGAGCCTGGCGATTGCTGGTCAGCGCCGCCCCGCGATCCCACAGCGACCACTGAAGACCGACGGTCAGGTCCCCGGACCAGTAGAAGTCGGGCTCGTTGGCCCGGTCCGGGTTCTTGACGTACATGTTGGCGCGGAACACCACCGCGGGCAGCCACGAGGCCCACGCCGCGCCGGCGCCGTGGCGCGCCCGGTCGTGCTGGTGGTCCAGCATCCGCAGCTCGGGCCGCGAATCGCGGGCGAGGTCGACGATCGCGTCGCGCTGCTCGGGGATCCGCAACGGCAGCGTCTCGCGGTCGCGGTCGAGCTCGATGGACTCGCCGTCGGGGACGTGGACCCACATCCGGAACGCGCTCTCGGCCAGCTCCGCCGACTGCTCCGCGCGTAGCCGGTCGAACTTCAGCGACGCCAGCTGCACCCGGGCCGCCATCAGGTCCGAGTTGGACGCCATCCCGACGGCGATGAAGCTCTCGAGCACGGCGATGTGGGCCTCGGCGGTCTCGATCGCCTCGTCGGTGACGCCGATCGCCTCCCGCGCCAGCGCCAGCTGCCAGAACGTCTTCTCGGCGTTCATCGCCGCCTCGTGGCGCGCGACGCGCTCGTCCTCGCGGGCGGACTGCAGCTGGGCCACCGCCATCGCCCGCTGCCGGTGCAGGCCGGTGCCGGCGAAGATGACCTGCTCGGCCTGGAGCTGGAACTGGAGGTTGTCCTCGCGCCCGAACTCGATGCGCTGGGTGGTCGGCTCGACGTCCTCGAAGTACTGGCCGAACAGCGGGTTGTCGAGCAGGTCCTGGGGCAACATGCTCGTGAAGTCCAGCGTCATCTCGGTGTACGGCGCGGTGTCCATCCGCACGTAGCCCGCGGTCAGCGTCGCCGCCGGGAAGAACATCAGCAGCGCGGCGTCGGCCTCGGCCCTCTCCTGGTCGGTCCTGGCCTCGGCGGCGGCCACCGCGTCGCTGGCGGCGACCGCCTCGGTCATCGCCTCGCGCGCGGTGAAGGTCCGGGCCCCCGCGGGGAGGGCGGCGAACACCGCCACCAGCGGTACCAGCACGGTTCCATGGAACAACTTCGTCATCGGTTCTTCTCCGTGCACTCCGCGCCCTGGACGGGCGCCCTCCGCGTTCTCGCGCGTCCTGGACGAGCGCGCCCCATCAGGCTGCCTCCTTGCCCAGCACGTGGAGGAACACGTCCTCGAGGGACGGCAGGATCGGGGCGACCCGCTCGACGGCCACGCCAGCGGCCGCCAGCGCCTCGCGGACCCGCCGCTCGCCCTGCTCGCGGTCGGGGGTGCTGACGTGCACCGCGGTGCCGAAGATCGACAGCCCCTCGACGAACGGCTGGCCGCGCAGCACCTGCAGCGCCCGGTCCGCCGGGGTGCAGGTGACCTCGAGGTGCAGCAGGTGGCCGAGGCCCTGCTTGAGCGCCGCGGGGCTGCCCTCGGCGACGACCTTGCCGGCGTCCATCAGCGCGATCCGGTGGCAGTGCTCGGCCTCGTCCATGAAGTGGGTCGTGACGAACACGGTCTTGCCCGCCTCGGCCAGCTCGTAGATCAGGTCCCAGAACCTGCGACGCGCCACGGGGTCGACCCCGCCGGTGGGCTCGTCGAGGAACACCACCGGGGGCTCGTGGAGCAGCGCCGAGGCCAGCGCCAGCCGCTGGCGGAAGCCGCCGGACAGCTCGCCGGTGAGGCGGTCCTCGCTGCCCGACAGGTCGGCGATCTGCACGGCCCACGCGATGCGGTCCCGCAGCTGCTGGTTGCGCAGCCCGTAGACCCCGCCGAAGAAGGTCAGGTTCTCGCGGACGGTCAGATCGAGGTACAGCGAGAACCTCTGCGACATGTAGCCCAGGCGGCGCTTGACCTGCTCGGGCTGGCGGCCCACGTCGAAGCCCGCCACCTCGGCGCGGCCCGAGGTGGGCAGCAGCAGCCCGCAGAGCATCCGGATCGTGGTGGACTTGCCCGCGCCGTTGCTGCCCAGGAAGCCGTAGATCTCGCCGGCGTGGACCTGCAGCGACACGTCGTCGACGGCGACGAACGGCCCGAACCGGCGGGTCAGGTTCCAGGCGGCGACGGTGATCTCGCTCATGCCGACCTCCGCTGCTGCACCAGACGGATGAAGACGTCCTCGAGCCCCGCCGTGACGGGGCGCAGATCGCGGATCGAGACCCCTGCGGTGCCCAGACGGGTGCGGATCTCCCGCTCGGCGGCGTCCGCCGGGCGCGCCGGGTCGACCACCACGTGGAGCCGGTCGCCGAAGCTGTGCACGTCGTCGACGCCACCGAGCCCGCGCAGCGCGGCGGCGGCCTCGCGCACCGGGCTGCACACCACCTCGAGGACCTGCAGCCCGCCGCCGGCCCGGACCTCGTCGGGGGTGCCCCGGGCCAGCACCGCGCCGCGGTCGACCAGCGCCACGCGGCTGCAGCGCTCGGCCTCGTCGAGGTACGGGGTGCTCATCAGGATCGTCAGCCCGCGGCCGAGCAGCGCCGACAGGATCGACCAGAAGTCGCGGCGGGTGATCGGATCGACCCCGGTGGTCGGCTCGTCGAGCAGCAGCAGCTCGGGCTCGTGGACCAGCGTGCAGATCAGCGACAGCTTCTGGCGCATCCCGCCCGAGAGCCGGTCGGCCAGCCGCTCGCGGAACGGCGCCAGGCGGGTGAACTCGAGCAGCTCTTCCTTGCGCTGCCTCGCCTGCTTGCCCCGCACGCCGTTGATGTCGGCGAAGAAGTCCAGGTTCTCCTGGATCGTCAGGTCGCCGTACAGGCTGAACCGCTGGGACACGTAGCCCAGCCGCGGCTTGAGCCGCTCGATGCCGTCGGGGAGCCGCTCGCCGAAGATCTCGATGGTACCGGCGGTGGGCTGCAGCAGCCCGCACAGCAGCCGCATCAGCGTGGTCTTGCCCGCGCCGTCGGGGCCGACCAGCCCGAACGCCTCGCCGCGGGCGACGGTCAGGTCGAGGCCCTCCAGCGCCGGGGGCAGGTCCTCGGCGTAGCGGTGGACCAGCCCCCGCAGCACCACCGCCGGATGTCCATCACCGGGACGCGACGAGCTCATCGTTCTGCCTCTGCGCCCTCCGCGCCCCGGATGGGCGCCCTCTGCGCTCTCGCGCGTCCGGGATGGACGCGCCTCACTTCGTGGCCTCCGCGGTGGCGGCCGGAGCCGCGCCGGCCGCGCCGAACACGGCGTCGGCCGGCAGGCCGGGCTTGAGCACCCCGTCCGGGTTGTCCAGCTCGATCTCGACGCCGAACACCAGCTTGACCCGCTCGTCCTTGGTCTGGACGTTCTTGGGCGTGAACTCGGCCTCGTCGCGGACCCGCGCCACCCGGCCGGGGAACGTGCGGTCCGGGTGGGAGTCGATCGTCACCGCCACCGGGTCGCCCAGCGACACGCGGCCCAGGTCCGGCTCGGGGACGAACACGGTCAGCCGCACCACGGAGAGGTCCTGCATCACCAGCAACGTGCCCCCCGGGGCACCGACCTCGCCGGGCTCCACCAGGCGGTGGACGATCACCCCGTCCCCCGGCGCGACCACCTCGCAGTCGGCCAGCTTGTTCTCCGCCAGCGCCACCGCGGCCCGGGCCTGGTCGACGCCGGCCTCGGCCATCTCCAGCTCCTCGGGGCGGGCCCCCGAGACGGCCTTGGCGTACTGCGCCTTGGCCTGGGCCCGCTGGGCCACCGCCAGGTCGTGGCGGGTCCGCGCGTCGTCTCGCTGCTTGTCGGTGGCGGCGGCCTGGCTGTGCAGCGCCTCGACCCGCTCGAGATCGGTGACCGCCGACGTCTCGGCGGCCTCGGCCTGGCGCACCAGCTCGCGGGCGGCCTGGATGTCCTCCCAGCGGGCCCCGGCGCGGGCCAGCGCGAGCTGGGCCTCGGCGGCCTTGAGCGCCGCGCGCGCCTGGTCGGCCTGCAGCTCGATGTCGGCGGGGTCGTAGCGCAGCAGCACGTCGCCCTGGCTCACCCGGTCGCCCTCGCGGACCAGCACCTCGGCGATCTGCCCGCCGACCAGCGACGAGACGCGGACCTCGTCCGCCTCGATCGTCCCGCTGCCCTCCAGCCGGCCCGACGAGCCGGTGTCGCAGCCAGGGAGGAGCCACAGCGCCGCCAGCGCCGCGCCCACCAATGCGGCCCCACGTTGGAGTCTCATCCCTTGATCTCCTCGAGTCGCTCGCGCCCCTGCTCGGTGAGCGCGCCCTCGAGCATCACGGTCACGAAGGTGCCCATCACCTCGCTCAGCGGCACGTCGAGCTCGACGATGGTCCGGGGCGTCGCCACCTGCGACACGAAGACCTCGATCATCCGGACCATCACCTTGGGGTTGACGTCCTCGCGGATCAGGCCCTTGTCCTTGGCCTCCTCGACCTTGTACAGGTAGCGCCGCAGCAGCTTCATCCGGCGGGCGTCGATGGCCTTCCACAGCCCCGGGTAGAAGCGCTGCATGTCGCCGACCATCGCCGGGGAGATGAAGTTCATCCGGTTGCGCATGAAGAGGAACAGCTTGGCCGAGGACTCGACGATGTCCGGCGTGTCGTCGAACATGCCCTCGGCCTCGGCGAGCTTGTCCGTCAGCATCCGCTCGACGAAGCCCTCGATCAGCGAGTCCTTGCCGGGCAGCGCCTGGTACAGCGTCTTCTTGCTGACCCCCATGCGGTGGGCGATGTCGTCCATCGTGACCCGCTTGAAGCCGTACTGGTAGAACAGCTCCCCGGCGCGCTCGTAGATGTGCTCGAGCAGCGCGCTGTCCCCCGATCCGTCCCTGTCCCTGGTCATCCCGTCTCCCTCTGGAAACTAGTTTTGTCTCTTCTGGTTTCAATCGTGTTCGGGAGTTTCCATGGTGTCAAGGAGTTTTTTCGGTGTGGTCCGTACACGGCCGGGCGGATCGACCCGACGGCGGGAGGGGGAGGCGGGGATGTCGCGGGGGGCTACAGCGTCGCGCTGGCGGCGTCGGCGGGGGGCTCCTCGCCGATCTGCCCCTCGGCCCGCGTGAACCGCTCGTGCTCGCGGTCGGGGACCAGCACGGAGTAGGAGTTGGAGCGGCCGAGCCCGTCCTCGCGGGTCTCGATCCGCACGGCGCGCTCCTCGCTCAGCTCGCCGAGGATCTTCTTGCGCGCGTCGTTGTTCATCCCGTCGAACTCGGGGTTCATCCACTCCTTGAAGAACGGCACCAGCCAGATCCCGCGCCCGCGGTACTTGCGGTCGGCCTGGACGACGAGCCGCATGGCGCGATCCTTGTCCTCCTCGGTGACCTCGTAGGGGGGCTCGTCGGCCTCGGCGAGGGCCTCCTCGATGGGGCGCACGCCCTGGACCCGCGGCCGCTCGGTACCGGGCTCCGAGACCTCCTCGACCGAGGCGCGGGCCGCCTCGCGGGGGTTGCTGTCGATCAGGAACCGCCGCAGGTCGAGGAAGTTGCGGCGGCCGACGATCTCGACCAGGTCGGCGCTGGTGGAGTCGCGGAACGACGCGATCTTGACCTGCCTGCCGGCCTCGACGATGCGGCGCACCACGGGGATGAAGTCGCGGTCGCCGGCGACGAGCACGAAGCGCTCGACCTCGTCGCGCGAGAGCAGCAGCTCCAGCGCGTCGAGGCTCATCTCCAGATCGGCGCTGTTCTTGCCGGCGTTGCCCAGCACGAACACCGGCAGCACGCTCATCAGCGACAGCTGGGCCTGCACCCCGCCGAGGCCGTCGTTCTCCCAGTCGGCGTAGGCGCGGCGGATCAGCACCCGGTTGCCGTCGCGCTCGAGGCGCTGCAGCAGCTGGCCCAGGATCTCGATCGCGGTCTCGGTCTTGGGGTGGGGCTCGGGCACGCCGAGCCGGAAGTTGTCGAAGTCGACGAAGATCGCGGCAATCTTGGAATCGTAACGATGATTCATACTGTCACCTGTCTTGGAAAGATCGTCCCCCGATCCCCAATGGCCGGATCGGAGGCAGTGTCGACAACCATAACCACTGGACCGACCTTTTTCATCCACGAGACGCATGGAGGACAGCCTTGTCGGCTCGCACGATCACGATCACGCTCGACGGAGAGCCCGTGGAGCTGCCCTCCGGGGCGACGATCGCCGATCTGCTCCGCGCGCACGCGCTGCCCGAGGCGCTGCTCTCGATCGCCCGCAACGGGGTCGTGGTCTCCCGCGCGCGCTACGCGGAGACCCCGCTACGGGACGGCGACGAGCTCGAGGCCGTGATCCAGGTCGGCGGCGGCTGAGTCCCCTCCCCGCACGCCCCGCTGCAATTTGGAAATTCCCGTTCTATAGGTATAGTGCGCGGGCTCGGAGCCACGATGACCGCGCTGGCCTACACCCTCCAGGGACTCGTGCTCGCGTCCTACCTCGGCGCGACCGTGGTGTACGTGCGGTTCTTCCAGACCGGCGCCCGCGAGCTGCGCTGGCTGTGCCGCCCGGCGCTGCTGATCGTGCTGGCGTTCCACGCCGCCTACCTGGGGCTGCTGGGGTGGATGCAGGGGACCGTGCCGCTGATCGCGCCGGGCCAGGCGACGACCGTGACGGCGGCCTCGATCACGGCGATCTACCTGGGCATCGAGATCCGCCTCGATCGGCGCGTGATGGGGGCGTTCGTGCTGGGGCTGGCGCTGCTGTTCCAGCTGGTCTCGGTGTTCCTCTCGGTGCACACGCCGGAGGTCCCCGCGGCGCTGCAGTCGGTGCGGCTGCCGGCCCACGCGCTGGCCGGGCTGGTGGGCTACGCGGCGCTGGGCCTCGGCGGGGTGTTCTCGCTGCTGCTGCTGATGCTGCGCGGCCACATCAAGCGCCGCCAGATCGGGGTGCTGTACCAGCGCCTGCCGTCGATCCGGGTGCTGGACACGATGAGCAAGCACGCCAACACGACGGGCTTCGCGCTGCTGACCCTGGCGCTGGCCTCGGGGGCGCTGTGGGCCGCCCACGAGTGGGACAGCCTGTTCCCCCGCGACCCCAAGCTGCTCGGCATCGCCGGGGTGTGGCTGCTGTACGCGGTGTACCTGCTGGCCCGCTTCATCCCGGGCTTCAACCGGAGGATCCGCGCCTACTGGTCGCTGGGGTCGTTCGCGCTGCTGACCGTCAACTTCACGCTGGTGGACTTCCTGGTGGAGTCCCGGCACAGCTGGTGAGCCGATGCGCCTGTCGCTGCTGGGCCTGAGCCACCAGACCGCGCCGGTGGCGTTCCGCGAGCGGGTCGCGCTGGACCAGCACGGCGCGGGGCGGCTGCTGCACCGGCTCCGCGAGACCCCGGGGATCGAGGAGTCGCTGGTGATCTCGACGTGCAACCGCACCGAGATCTACGCGGTCGGCGACGACGACTTCGACGCGCTGGAGCCGATGGCCACGCTGCTCGGCGAGCAGACCGGCGTGCCCCGCGACGAGCTCGACGCCCACACCTACCGGCGGCGCGAGCGCGACGTGGTCCACCACCTGTTCATGGTCGCCTCGGGGCTGGACTCGATGGTGGTCGGCGAGAACCAGATCCTGGCGCAGGTCAAGGAGGCGTACTCCACCGCCGTCGCGACCCGCTCCAAGGGGCCGCTGATCGACGCGCTGATGCACCGCGCGTTCAAGGTCGGCAAGCAGGTCCGGAGCCGGACCGGGATCGGCCGCGGGCGGCTCAGCGTCGCCGGGGTGGCGTGCGACCTGGCCGAGAAGATCTTCCACGACCTGGCCGGACGGGCGGTGCTGCTGGTCGGCGCCGGCGAGACCGGCGAGCTGGTGATCACGCACCTGCAGGAGCGCGGCGTCACCGACATCACGGTGACCAACCGGACCCTGTCGCGCGCCGAGGAGCTGTCGGTGCGGTTCGGCGGGCGGGCGGTGCCGTTCGACGAGCTGTGGACCGCGGTGGGGCGCGCCGACATCGTGATCACCTCGACCTCGGCGCCCGAGCCGGTGATCACCGCCGAGCCGCTGCGCCGCGCGCTGGGCCGCCGCGACCACCCGCTGTTCGTCATCGACATCGCCGTGCCGCGGGACGTGTCGCACGACGTGGACGACCTCGGCGACGTGTTCCTGTACGACATCGACGCGCTCCAGACCGTGGTCCGCGAGACGATCGACAAGCGCCGCGGCGAGGTCCACCGGGCGCGCAAGATGGTCGCCGACGCCACCG
Organism: uncultured Rickettsiales bacterium; assembly: GCA_964584075.1. GTDB lineage: Bacteria > Myxococcota_A > UBA796 > UBA9615 > CAYRNR01 > CAZOYV01. Next base: position 12,133 of record CAZOYV010000020.1, read on the forward strand.
ATCGGTTCGTCGAGTGGCAGCGCAGCCAGGCCGTGGCCCCGACGATCGTGCAGGTCCGCGAGCAGTTCGAGGCGATCCGCCAGCAGGAGCTGGACAGGCTCAAGCCCAAGCTGACCGCCGAGGACTACGAGGAGGTCGAGAAGGCCACCCGCGCGATGATCAACAAGTTGCTGCACCACCCGACCGTGCATATCAAGCAGGCAGCGAAGAAACCCGACAGCGGCCCCGTGCTCGCGGCGTTCCGGCTGCTGCTGGGGCTCGACGACGAGAGGCGACGATGAACCGGCCGAAGTTCGGCTTCGAGAAGCCCCACGTGCGGATCGGCACCCGCGGCAGCGCGCTGGCGATGGCCCAGGCCACCGAGGTCCAGCAGGCGCTGCTGGACGCCCACCCGGGGATCGAGTTCATGCTCCGGGCGATCAAGACCCGCGGGGACCGCGACCGGGACCGGCCGCTGCACCAGCTGGGCAGCGTCGGGCTGTTCACCCGCGAGATCGAGCAGGCGCTGCTCGACGGCCGGATCGACATGGCGGTGCACAGCCTCAAGGACCTGCCCGCCGAGATGCGGCCGGGGCTGGTGCTGGCGGTGGTGCCCGCGCGGATCGACGCCCGCGACGCGCTGGTCTGCCCGGCGGGGCACACGCTGGCCGAGCTGCCCCGGGGCGCCACGGTGGCCACCGGCGCGCTGCGGCGGCGGGCGCTGCTGCGCCACCTGCGGCCGGATCTCCAGCTGGTGGGGATCCGCGGCAACCTGGACACCCGGCTGCGCAAGGTCCGGCAGGACGCCGGGATCGACGCGACGCTGGTGGGCGCCACCGGCCTGGTGCGGATGGGCTGGACCGAGCACGCCACCGAGCTGGTCGACCCGTCGGTGTTGATCCCGGCGGGGGGCTCGGGCGCGATCGGCGTCGAGATCCGCGCCGACGACGAGAACCTGTACGAGATGCTCGACCCGCTGTACCACGAGCCCACCGACCTGGCGGTCTCGGCGGAGCGGGCGTTCCTGGAGGAGCTGGGGGCCGGCTGCCAGGTCCCGGTGGCGGTCCACGGCACGGTGGACGGCAAGCGCATCACCGTGGAGGGGATGGTCGCGGGGATCGACGGGGACCCGATGCTGCGCGACCGGGTGGAGAGCGAGACCGCCTCGCCGGAGGACCTGGGACGCGCCCTGGCGGGCAAGCTGCTGGAGGCGGGCGCGCAGCGCGTGCTGGACGAGCTGGCCGAGGCCGGCGTGTAGGAGGAGACGATGGGATACCCGACGCGGAGGATGCGGCGGCTGCGGCGCAGCGAGACGCTGCGGCGGATGGTCGCCGAGGTGCGGCTGAGCCCCGACAACCTGGTGCTGCCGCTGTTCGTCGTCGAGGGCGAGGGCGTGCGCGACGAGATCGGCTCGATGCCGGGCAACTACCACCTGTCGATCGACCGGGTGGTGGACGAGGCGCGCAGCGCGTGGGACGTGGGCGTGCCGGCGGTGATCGTGTTCGGGCTGCCCGAGACCAAGGACGAGATCGGCAGCCAGGCGTGGGCCGCCGACGCGCCGGTGCAGCGGGCGGTGACGGCGATCAAGCAGGCCATCCCGGAGATGGTCGTGATGACCGACATCTGCCTGTGCCAGTACACCAGCCACGGCCACTGCGGCGTGCTGCAGGGCCACGAGGTGGTCAACGACGCCACCTGCGAGCTGCTGGCCCGCACGGCGGTGTCCCACGCCCGGGCGGGGGCCGACATCGTGGCGCCGTCGGACATGATGGACGGCCGCGTCTCGGCGATCCGCTGGGCGCTGGACGACGAGGGGTTCGAGAACATCGCGATCCTGTCGTACGCGGCCAAGTTCGCCTCGGCGTTCTACGGGCCGTTCCGCGAGGCGGCGGACAGCGCGCCGTCGTTCGGCGACCGGCGGTCGTACCAGATGGACCCGCCCAACGCCGAGGAGGCGATGACCGAGATCGCGCTGGACATCGAGGAGGGCGCCGACATGGTGATGGTCAAGCCGGCGCTGCCCTACCTGGACATCATCCGGATGGCCGCCGACCGCTTCGGCGTCCCCATCGCGGCGTACAACGTCAGCGGCGAGTTCGCGATGATCCACGCCGCCGCCGAGCGGGGCTGGATCGACCGCGACAAGGTGATGATCGAGGCGCTGACCGGCATCCACCGCGCCGGCGCCCGGATGATCCTGACGTACTTCGCCCGCGACGCGGCGAAGCTGCTGGCACGAGAGGGGACGAGATGACCCGCGAACGAAGCGAAGCCCTGGCCGCCCGCGCCCGCGAGGTGATGGTCGGCGGCGTCAACTCCCCGGTGCGCGCGTTCAAGGCCGTCGGCGGCGAGCCGCTGTTCTTCGAGCGCGCCGAGGGGCCGCGGCTGTTCGACGCCGACGGCAACGCCTACCTGGAGTACGTCGGCAGCTGGGGGCCGATGATCCTGGGCCACGGCCACCCCGCGGTGGTCGAGGCGGTGATCGCCGCGGCGCGCCGCGGGTTCTCGTTCGGGGCGTGCGCCGAGGACGAGGTGCGGCTGGCCGAGGAGGTCCGCGCGCGGGTGCCGTCGATGGAGCGCGTGCGGATGGTCAACAGCGGCACCGAGGCGACGATGAGCGCGCTGCGGGCCGCCCGCGGGTTCACCGGCCGCGACAAGATCGTCAAGTTCGAGGGCAACTACCACGGCCACGGCGACGCGCTGCTGGTCAAGGCCGGGTCGGGGGCGCTGACGTTCGGCGTCCCCGACAGCGCGGGCGTCCCGGCCGACGTGGCGAAGGCGACCCTGACGGCGCACTACAACGATCTGGGCTCGGTGCGCGAGGTGGTGGCCGCGGCGGACGGCGACGTGGCCGCGATCATCCTCGAGCCGGTGGCGGGCAACATGGGCGTCGTGCCGCCGGCGGACGGCTTCCTGCAGGGGCTGCGGGCGCTGTGCGACGAGCACGGGATCGTGCTGATCCTCGACGAGGTGATGACCGGCTTCCGCGTGGCCCGCGGGGGGGCCCAGGCGCGCTACGGGGTGCGCCCCGACCTGTCCTGCTTCGGCAAGGTGATCGGCGGCGGGTTCCCGGTGGGGTGCTACGGCGGCCGCGCCGAGATCATGTCGCGGATCTCCCCCGAGGGGCCGATCTACCAGGCCGGCACGCTGTCGGGGAACCCGGTGGCGATGGCCGCCGGGCTCGCGACGCTGCACCAGCTCGACGAGCCGCTGTACGACACCCTCGAGCGGCGCTCGGCGGCGCTGGAGGACGGCCTGCGCGCCGCGGCGGCCGACGCCGGCGTGGCGGCGACGACCAACCGCGTCGGGTCGATGGTCACGCTGTTCTTCCAGGAGGGCCCGGTCACCGACCACGCCTCGGCGACCCGCAGCGACACCGAGCGCTTCGGCGCGTGGTGGCGGGGGATGCGGGATCGCGGGGTGTTCCTGCCCCCGTCGCAGTTCGAGGCGCTGTTCGTCAGCGCGGCCCACGCGAGCGACGACATCGAGGCGACGGTGGCGGCGGCGAGGGAGGTCCTCGCCGGTCTGTAGCCGGGCGGGGCGCTACGCCTCGGCGACGCCGCCGTTGTCGCCCTCGGCGGCCTGCTTGGCCTCCTCCTCGGCGATCTTGGCCCGGACCTCGTCCATGTCGAGCTTGGAGACCTGCTCGATCAGATCCTTCAGCGCGGCGGCGGGGAGCGCGCCCGGCTGCAGGAACAGCAGGATCTTCTCGCGGAAGATCGCCAGCGTCGGGATCGAGCGGATCCCGAACGACGCGGCCAGCTCCTGCTGGGCCTCGGTGTCGCACTTGGCGAACGCGTAGTCCGGGTACTCCTCGGCGGTCTTCTCGAACACCGGCTTGAACGTGCGGCAGGGGCCGCACCACTCGGCCCAGAAGTCGATCAGCACGACGTCGTTGTTCTCGATGGTGTCCTCGAAGTTGTCCTTGCTCAGCTCGATGGTCGACATGGTTCCTCTCCCTCGGCCGGGACTGTATCAGCTTCGGCCCGGCCGCACCGGTACAGAGCCGCCGACCCGGCGGAACGTCTCAAGAAATCCCGCGGGGGGCGCTCACAGGGCGACCGTGGTGCCGGCGGCGAGGACCTCGACGTCGGCCGACAGCTCCCGCTCGAAGCGCTCCAGCGCGTGGTCGCAGGTGTCGTGGGCCGAGAGCAGCACGCGCCGCGGTGCGGCCGCCTCGATGGCGGCGATGGTGCGGTCCAGGTCGCGGTCGTCGATCGGCTGCCACGGCGGCTTGCCGGTCCCCAGCAGCTGCTGGGGCTCGATGCCCGCCATCGAGCCCCGCGAGCCGGTCACCGGGAAGTGCAGGCCGCCGATCACGGCGTGCAGCGGCTCGTCGACGAGGCGGCGGGCCATCTCGAGGATCACCTCGATCGTCGGGTGCCCGCAGCCGGTGATCACGACCAGCCCCTTGCCCGCCAGGTGGGCCACCACGGCCTGCTCCTCGGTCCAGCCGAAGAAGAACATCATCCGCGCCAGCGGGCCGGTGGTGGCCAGCCCGGCCTCGATCACGCCCGGCTGCTCCACCTCGCGGGCCTCGAGCCCCGGGGCGGTCGCGGGGGCGGGCAGGTGGCACGGCAGCGGCCGGGACGGGGCGAGGGCGGCCGGGACGCGGACCTCGCCCGCCCGCTGGGCCGCCATCCCACCCATGTGGTCCAGGTGCAGGTGGGTGATCAGCAGCGCGTCGGCGTCGTCGAGGGTCAGCCCCAGCGCCGCGGCGTTGTGCCCCAGCGCCGGGCGGTCGTCGCCGAAGCCGAGGTCCATCCACAGCGCGCCGCGATCGGTGCGCAGCAGGTAGGCCACCGCGGCGTCGCCCTCGAACCCCTCCGCGGCGCGCTCCTCGACCACGACGGTCAGCGACAGCTCGTCCAGCGCGGGCAGCGCCAGCGGGCCCGCCGCCTCGATCCGCTGCGCGTTGACCTGCGCGGCCTCGTCGCGCCCCCGGTGGAAGCGGTGGGCCTTGACCGCGAGCCACGGCGCGGCCACCGGCGAGGCCAGCGCCAGCGCGGGCCACCACAGCGGCGAGATGCGGAATCCGAACGGCATCGGTCACCTCCCGCGGCAGCGTCCCGCCGGCTGCGCCGGGGGTCAATCGCGCTGCGTCGCCGGGCTGCGCTCGCGGGGGTCGCGGGTCAGATCTTGGTGGCGAGGATCAGCGTGGTGCGCGGGGCGATCTCGATCGGCTCGCCGGCCTCGAACCCGGCGTCGGCCAGCCAGCCGCCGATCTCGGCGGCGGTGTAGGTCCGGCCGCGGGCCGTGCCGGCCAGCATGTTGACCGCGAACATCGCGGCGGGCACCGGGCTGACGCGGTCCTCGCCGACCACGTTCTCGATCACCGCGACGGTGCCGCCGTCGACCACGTTGGGGTGCGCCTTGCGCAGCAGCGCGGCGTTCTCCTCGGGGCCCTCGGCGTGCATCACGTGGGAGATCAGCATCACGTCGGCGGGGACCCCGAGATCGAAGGAGTCCTCGAGGTAGAAGTTGCAGACCCGCGTCTCGACCCGGTCCTGCAGCCCCTGCCCGGCGATGTACTCGCGGGCGACCTCGACGGTCAGCGGCATGTCCACCAGCAGCGCGCGCAGGCCGGGGTGGCGGCGCACCGCCTCGCAGGCGTAGTGCGCCGGGCCGCCGCCGAGATCGACGAACCGCTCCGCGCCGTGCAGCGGCAGCGCGTCGAGGATCGGGTCCCGCCGCTCGCGGCTGACCTCGGCCATCCCGAGGATGAAGTTGCGGTTGGCCTCGCGGTCGGCCAGCGTCTCCTTGTCGTACTCGTCCCGCTGCAGGCCGTGGCGGATCGTGTCGGCCAGCCGCCCCCACGAGTGGTACATCTGCACCCGGTGGCCGATGATGGACGCGTTGGACTCGGGGCGGCCGCGAACCAGGAAGCGGTCCGTGTCCGGCGGGTTGTGGTAGCGGTCGCCGTCCTTGGCCAGCAGCCCCAGCGCGGTCAGCGCGTCGCACAGGATCTCGACGCCGCGCCGCTGCAGCTCGAGGTCCGCGGCCAGCTCCGCCGCCGTCGCAGCCCCCTCGGCGAGCCGGTCGAAGATCCGCAGCTCGACGCCGAGCTGCAGCACGCGCGCCTGCTGGAAGCCGTTGGCGATGCGGGTGATGTGCTTCTCGAACTCCTCCACGTCAGACGTCCCTTCCCTCGTCGCCCAGCGCGCCGGCCTTGAGCGAGGCGACCTCCACCGCCTCGATCAGCGCGATCGGCAGCCCCCGCGCCTCCAGCTTGGTGATCCCGTCGATCGTGCAGCCGCCGGGGGTGGTGACCTCGTCCTTGAGCTCGGCGGGGTGCTTGCCGGTCTCCAGCACCAGCTCGGCGGCGCCGTGCAGCACCTGGGCCGCCATCAGCCGCGCGGCGTTGCGCGGCAGCCCCATCTTGACCCCGCCCTCGGCCAGCGCCTCGATGATCTTGAACGCGAACGCCGGCCCGCAGCCGGCCAGCCCGGTGCAGGCGTCCATGTGCTTCTCGTCGAGGCGCACCACCCGGCCGACGGTGCGGAAGATCCGCTCGGCGGTCTGCACGTGCTCGTCGGTGGCGAACGCGCCGCCGCTGACCGCGGTCATCGAGGTGTGGACCAGCGCGGCGATGTTGGGCGTGGCCCGGACCACGGCGATGCCGCGGCCGACCCCCTGCTCGATGGTGCGCGCCGGCACCCCCGTGATGATCGAGATGATCAGCACGTCGTCGGCCATGTTGCTGCCGAGGAACTCCAGCAGCCCGTCCCCGATGTCGGTCGGGTGGACCGCCAGGACCACCAGCGACGCGCCGCCCACCGCGCTGTGGTTGTCCAGCGTGCCGTGCACGCCGCGCTCGTCCAGCCGCGCCAGGGACGACTCGTGCCGCGCGGTGGCGACGATCTGCTCGGGGGTGTACTCGCCGGCGGCGATCAGGCCGTCGATCAGCGCGGTGCCCATCTTGCCGGCGCCGCCGATGACGGCGACCTCGTGCTCGGACATCAGGCCCTCCGGTGTGTAAGCTCTCACTCTGAGACCTTTGCCGGGGGGATGCAACGTGCGCCGGGGGATCGTCCACGCCGTCGTCTGCGGGCTGCTGATCGCGATCGGCGGGGTGGTGGTGTGGTCGCGCGGGCAGCCCTGGGGGGCGCCGGGGCCGCTGGGCGTGCTGGGGATCGCGCCCCCGGTCCTGGGGGCCGCGGGGCTGGGGATCGCGGCGTGGGCCTGCGTGGCGCTGGGGCGCGACCGGCGGGTGCCGCCGTGGCTGCTGCTGGCGTGGCCGCTGGGGTGTCTGCTCCTGGCGGGGGCCGCCGAGGCGATCGAGATCCCGACGTGGCTGGGGCACTGCGCACAACAGAGCCCGGGGATCCTCTAGTCGAAGGCCGCTGGCAAGGCCCTGGAGTGGGCGGGCGCGGCGCGCGGCAAGGCGGCGACGGCGCTGGCGCTGGCGGGCCTGGGGTTCGCCGGCTGCGCGCTGGCGGCGGGCAGCGCGCCCGTGGACCCCGACGGGGGCCGGCCGCTTCGCGCGCTGCGGGGGTTCGCGGTGGCGGTCTCCGCGCTCGGGGTCGCCGTCGCGGCCGCCTGGCTGCTGCAGAAGACGGTCTCCGCGGGGTGGCTCGTGGAGGCCCGGGGCTGGCCCGCGGCGTGGACCCCGATCCGCGAGAACCTCGCGTTTGCGCTGGACGGCGACACGTGGCCGCTGTGGCTGGTCCCGGCCCTCGCCGGGCTGACACTGGTGGCCCTGCCGCTGCTGCTCGGCCGTCGCACGCCAGGCCTGGAGGAGCTCCGGTCGGGGATCGGGCGCCGCGCGGCCGACGCCGCCGGCCTGGCCGCCGCGGCGGTGCTCGGGGCCGGGTCGTCCCTGGCGCTGGCGCTGTGGCTGGGAGCCTCGCAGCGGATGCTGCAGTACCACTGGATCCTCGTCACGCAGCACCCGGGGGTGACGTCCTACGTGGAGGGCCCCGGCCGCTGGACGGTGTCGATGTACGGCGGCGCGCCGGTCGCGGCGCTGGCCCTCGGGATCGGGGCGGTCCTGGCCGCCGCGCCATGGCTGCTGGCCGCCCGCCACCGGCCGCTGCGCGTCGCGGGCCCCGTCGCGGCGGTGGTCGTCGCGCTGGCACCGCTGGCGATCGCCCGGGTGCCGGTGACCCTCGCCGCCGACGGGGCGCTCGGCCCGTACTGCGAGGAGCGCTGCAACGAGCTGGACCGCCAGCACGCGGGGCTGACGCTGCGGCCCTGGCAGCTCCCGGGCGTGATGGACCACGACCGGCGCTGCGGGATCTCGCTCGACCTGAAGGAGGGCGAGATCCTGCGCCTGCCGCGGGTCGAGGTGCGCGCCTGCCCCGAGGTCGCCGTCACCGTCCGGGTCGCCCGGGACCGGATCGAGATCGACGGGATCCGGCACGGGGCGCTGGTCGCGGGCCGCTTCCCCGCGGAGCCGGCGGTGGACGACGCGCTGCGCGGGGTCCTGTACGACGCGCTGGCGGAGAAGGCCGACGAGGCCAGGGCGGTCGCGGAGCGCAACCCGGTCACCCCGTTCGAGGGCAGGTACCTGGTCCTCGCCGACGCCGACACGCCGATGGCCACGGTGGACGAACTGCGCAGGATCGCGTTCCAGGCCGAGTTCGACGACCCGCTGTTCGTGGTCGCCCTCCCCGAGCACCACGAGCCGCCCTGGATTCGCGCGATGCGGATCGACCCGAGGGACCCCTCCGCGGGGATCTGGACCCTCGAGGGCGCCGAGTGGACGCTGCTGATCGACCGCGACGAGGCGCGCCTGGTGTCCCCCGACGGCCGGCACGACCTGCTGGCCCACGGCCCCGAGGAGCTGGCCGCGCTGGCGGGCCCGCTGCGGGTGGCGCTCGGCGGGGTCACGCACCTGGCGATCGTCACCCACCACCCCGACGTGACGCTGCAGGAGGAGCTGTCCTACCGCGCCGCGCTGACCCGGGACGCCGGGTTCTCGGCGACCTACACCGCCGATCCGCCCGCGCTGGACGCCGGCGGCGGGCCCTGACGATCAGGGGGGGTGGTCGGCAGGTCGGCGAACCGCAGGCCGTCGTACTGCTCGGCCGGGAGCGGCAGCGTCAGCCGGATCGCGGCGGCGGCGGGGTCGGGCCCGGGTCGCACCGACCGGCCGTGGCAGTCGGCGGGGAACGCCCACGCGTCGTGGGCCAGCGCGTCCTCGAGCAGGGCCGCCTGCAGGCCGGGGGCGTGGGCCCGGTGGGCCAGCTCGCGCTGGACGTACGGATCGGTGCAGCGGGCCGCGATCTGGCGCAGCGCGGGCCGATCCACCGCGCTGGGCTCGGGATCGGCGGGGTCGTGGGGCAGCGGTCCGGACGGGCGAGGGTCGCCGGGGTCGAGCCACAGGCCGGGGCGCCCCCCCTCCCCCGCCATCGGGAACGGGTCCACCGCGCGGCCGTCGACGCCGACCAGGAAGTGCACGTGGGGCGGGACCCACGGGAAGAAGTTCACCAGGTCGGCCCCGGCGGCCCCCGACAGCGCCACCGGCTCGCCGCGGCGCACGACCTGCCCCTCCGCGGCCACCGCCCGCGAGCAGTGCGTGTACTGGGTCAGCACGCCCGCGCCGTGGTCGACCGCGACGGTCAGCCCGCCCCGCAGCCAGCGGTCGCGGATCATCACCACCACGCCCGGCGCCGCCGCGCACAGCGGCGTGCCGATCGGACACACGAGGTCGGTGCCGTCGTGCTCGTCGTACGACAGCCGCCCGCCGCGGAAGTCCCGCTGCTGCCGGCGCGTGACCCGCTGCGAGTAGTGCTGACCCCCGCCGGTGCGGTCGAACAGGTTGTACACCGGCGCCAGCCGGTCCGCGGGCACCAGCCCGGCGTAGGCCGGCAGCGACAGCTCGGGCCGCAGCAGCCCCAGCGAGCTGGGCCCGAACTGGAACCGCTGGCCGCGCAGGCCGGTGCGCACCATCTCGGCCATGTCGCGGCGGACCTGGCCCGCCGAGCGCACGCCGAAGCGCGCCGGCAGCGGGGGCAGGGGACGGGCGGTCACCTTGGAGCGGGTGAACATCGGGCGGCGGCCTCCTCTCGGTGGCCCGCAGGGTTGCCACGGCCGTCCTCGCCGCGCAACCCGACCTGCAGGTCGCCGTGGCGCTCGAGCAGCGTGACCATCCGCCGCACGGCGAGGAGCAGCCCGGGATCGACGGGGCGGCTCGCGAGATCCCGGATGGACCACCGCGAGAGCCGCAGCGAGTCGGCCAGGTCCCGGGTCGAGAAGCCGACCTCGCGCCCCAGGGCCACCACCGCGAGCCGCGCCCGGACGACCTCCTCGGCCCTGTGCACCACCGGCACGGGACCGTCGCGGGTGACCGCGGCCGCGACGAGTCCAACCCCGTTCGCAGATCCAAGCTCCTCGTTCACGATCGACGCTTCGAGCGCGAACGAGATCTCGACTTCCAGCGCGCTCCCGATCGATTTCTCGGCCGGCTCCGGCCGGATGGCAGCCCAAATGGGGCCCCAGATTCCCAACTCCGACCCACCCGAGCCACGATGGCCGCCCATCGGGAACACGACTTCCGCAATCCGGAAGTGCAGGGCTGAATGGACGCCCATCGGGGGCTCTACTTCCGAATTCCGGAAGTTCAGAGCCGCATGGACGCCCATCGGGGGCTCTACTTCCGAAATCCGGAAGTTCAGGGCCGCATGGACGCCCATCGAGGGCCCAACCTCCGAAATCCGGAAGCATGGATATCTGGTTGGCTCAGCCTCGAGGAAATATGGCTACGTTCGTCCGGCGCCGACTCCCGCCCGACTTCCACTTTCTGTCGCGATCAGAGCCATTTTCTGGAAGTCGGATGTCCGAGTTCCAGGTTCTGGCGCTCATTGCGCCAAAAACTGGAAGTCGGGTGGATAACGTCGCATGGGGTCGTATCGTTGCTGAGGCAACCGGACAAACACGTCCGGAAGTTCAGAGCCGCATGGACGCCCATCAAGGGCCCAACCTCCGAAATCCGGAAGTTCAGAGCCGCATGGACGCCCATCAAGGGCCCAACCTCCGAAATCCG